>VGZO01000006.1 GCA_016872555.1 Planctomycetota bacterium | reverse complement strand
GGGTGTGGGGCTGTCGGACTGGGCTCCCGGGGACCGGACGCGCCCGCATGGGCAGTCAGGGCGCGGGATCTCCAGGCGCGCAGCAGCGCGACAGGCGGGTGTCAGGTGGTCATGGGTGTCTCCGGGGGGAACGAGGTGCAGAGGCACACTCCCCCGTCACGACGAACCACCGACGACAGACGCAACCCGCAAAGCAGGAACTTCCCCGAGCAACTCACCCCGGAGAAACCCAAGCACCACCGGCAGACAACCCCGACGAATCGGGGCCAAGCCGGTTCAGATTGCCGTCAGCGACTAAAGTTCAGCGCGACGGGCGGGTGCTTGCAGGAGCGGATCCAGAAAAGGAATTTTCGATGGAGGGCTTTCTACCGCCCTCATTCCAGGATGTCAACAGGCGCCGGTCACCACCGCCCCACCCCCATCCCCTTGAGCCCCGCCGGCGGTAAAACACGCCCACGGAGCCCCGCCATGCCCGACGACCTCCCGCGCCCGCTGCCGCCCGACCGCCAAAATCCCCTCTTCGCCGACCAGCGCGATCCCGTCGCCGACATCGCCCCCGGGAAAGCCGGCTGGTGCCAAACCCGACCTCCCTGGGCGCTGCCGCGCCGCGGCCCCTCAGCCCCCCGTCGCCTTCACCATCGCCACCATCCCGGCCCTGACCGCGTCGGGCAGTCGCTCCCAGCACTCGACGACGAGGGCGAGGTCGGGCGAAAGTGCGCTGCAAAATGCGCTGCACTCGGGGCCGACCCCCTGTTTCCCCGAGGAAAACGTCGTTTGTTCGAGTCCCTCGTCGCCCATTGGCCGGGTCTGCGAAACCGGCACGATTCTCGGGGTTTTCGCCGTAAGCCGAGTCTTCACAGCGGGTTCTGTTTTTCGGTGCGATTCCCTGCCAGACCCCGCGGGAACGTGCCTCTGAATTGGCACACCCATCACCGGTTGGCGAGCTCTTTCCAGGCCAGCAGGCAAGCCAGAAAGAACTGCCGTTCGTCGGTGTTTGGCGTTGCATCGAATTTTTGGATTTCGTCCGTGACTTGTTCGATGACGGTGAGCACTTCCGATCGGCAAAACCGCTCGGCGAGATCGTAGTCTGCCATGCAACGCTTCTGCTGCAGTTCGTGGAACGTCGCAGCGATCGCCTTGATCTCGTTCGAAACGACGACAGCACTCCCGCTGGCACCCGGAAGCGGCTTGGCGACGGCGGTTGGCAACTGGCACGAGGAGAATGACCGACAAGCCTTACTCATCGTGGTGTGCACGTAGGCACGAGAAAGTGCGTCGCGATACCCGCGTTGGCCGCGGTGGGCGCCGATGATCGCACGGCAGGATTGGGACACCAGATAGTGGAACAGGGCGTAATAGGCGGCCGACACAGCCCGCCGAAGGCTCGCCTGCTTCGGTTTTCCCTTGTCGAGCGTCGCCAGTCTCTTCGCCTGGTCGAGGAGGTCGTCGTGCAAGCGTCAGCGCTCCTCACCGTCATCGTCGTCGAGTTCACTTTGCTTGGCGATGAACACGTACGCAAATTGCCGGATTCCGCCACGTCGCAGACTCTCCCGAATCGCCGACTTCATGTTGCTGACGTCGCCACCGCTGACATGCTCGACGTCCACGGCGTCATCGATCACCGCGAGAATGCGCAGAGCCGGCTCTCCATCGGTGTCGGTGTATTCCTGCACTTCGAGACGCTTGACACGCAGGCTCGCTGGAAGCGCGAGCATGTCAAGGTTCAGTGCAATGCGAGTGGCATCGATGACGGACATTGAGTTACCTCACCAAACATGTCGAACGAGTGCGGCCTACCCCCCGAACTATTCTCGAGTATGGCCCGGTTACCGGCACGGCTGCAACATTGCCGAGGTGATTGAGCGGCTCGCGAGCCCTCCGTCGAGGAGCCCTCGGGCGATCTCCGGCCGGAGAAGGCGGCGTGAACCCAGGCGACCGTCGAGCGGGTCTGGAGGGCAGTGGCGGCGGGGCCCTTCCACCCAACGCCATCACCGGAGGGTTGCACGTCGTGCGGCTGCCGGCGGGCGGCGCTTCGCCGGGCCCAGAAATTTCCCGAGCGGCCTCCCGAAGGATCACATTGTCCAGCTCCGCGTCCGCCAGAAGCCGCATCAGGCTGGCGTTCTCCTTCTCGAGGTCCTTCAATCGCTTCGCTGAGGCCATCCGACGGCCGCCGTACTTCAACGCCCTGAAAAGCGCAAGGGTGTTCCGCCGGACGGCCAGTGGTTCCCGGTCGGCATCCGCCGGGCGCTGGCCGCCCGGGAACAGGGGTTCCCCGCGGAGCCGATCCCCGACGGCCAGTTCCGCAGCCGGAGCAAGCAGTTCCGCAGTGGTATCGCGTCGGCTGTCAGGTTTGTGCCCGTTCTGCCACTTCAACCAACCCTTGTCCGCTTCGGAGCTCCCGCACGACGTCGCCCCAAAGCGGTTCCAGCCATTCGAGCAAGGCGGGGTTGGTGCTGTTGCCGATCCGAAGCCAAACCCACTGCGGGCCGCTCGGGTCGGCGATCTGGCGAAGCGCGAAGTCTTCGTCTTTGGTGACGATGCAATATCCCCCTGCTGTCGCGTATCGCCAGATCTCGCCATCGTCGGCGTCTCGCAGCCCCTCGTCCCGACACGCCGTCGCCTCTTCGCCGAGTGCCCGCAGGAATCGGGCCAACGACGGCGGCAACTGGGCATCGACCAGAAACCGCATGTCAGCGGCCTAGGACGACGGGATGATCGAGATACCGGGCCGCGTATCCGAGGCACGCGCGGATGTCTTCACGTTCCAAGTCGGGGTAGTCGACGAGGATCTGATCCTCAGTCGCCCCGGCGGCCAGCATGTCCAGAACGTCTTTGACGCGGATGCGCATGTGGCGAACGCACGGCCGACCGCCGCATTTGCCGGGCTCGACCGTGATTCGCGACGGAGAGGGGGAAGACGCCAAACCGATATCCTACGCCGCTTCGACGTGAGCAGACCATCCCACGACGCCCCCATCCGATATTCAAGATAACGCGGCTCTTTTCGGGGTGTATCCACAGCCGTCGTTCCGCCGGCCCCCCGCGCCAACTCGGTCGGGACAAGGGTGGGTTCTTCCACGACAAGGCGACGTCGGGCAAGACGCCGCTGACCGAGCGGCCCGAGGTGCAGCGGCTGCGAGAGCGCGGCGACCATGTCGGCTGGTCGAAGCTCGACCGGGCGTTCCGCTCGGTCCGGGACGGCGCCCAGCAGATGCACCTGTTCCGGGAGCACGGCGTCCACACCAACTCGATCGACCTGAAGATCGACACCTCGACGCCGATGGGGCAGTTCGTGCTCCACGTCCTGGTCGCGTTCGCCGAGTGGGAGCACCAGGAGGCTTCGCTGCGCACCAAGATCCGCCGGGCGCTTGCCGCCCGGGAACAGGGGTTCCGCGCAGAGCCGATCCCAGCATCAGGCTCTTCAACCCGCTCGGCGCCCGATCAACGTCGCCAGGTCTTCCTCCTCCGCCGCAACATCCGCCAACCGCCACATGCCAATGCCGTCGATAACATCGCGTAGGTCGATGGCTCCGGTACTGCGGCCACACGAGAACCGATATCGATCGAGAAACCACGGACGCTGACCACCGATCGGCCGGTGCTCCCTGCCGAACGCGCGACGCCGACACCCAGCGACCGCGGATGGAGAGGGCAAACCGCGAACTTACTTGAGCGCCGTCTTGCGCGCGGGGAAATCCTGCCAGTACGCGCCGCTCCCGCGGCGGACCACCGTGTCGGTGGCCTCGATCGAAAACGGCGTCAGCGGCGGCTGCTGCCGGCAGGATTCGTAGAGCGGCGCGAACGGCCGCTCGATGCACTCGGTGAACAGCTTCTCGAAGCTGTCGATCGCGAAGTAGGTCGCCTGGAAGTCGTCGATGTAGTAGCCCGTCCGCAGCACGCGCTCGAGATCGAACTTCAGGACGTGCGGCGAGGGGTCGTTCAGCACGTACCGCGCCTCGCCGAACGACGACATCATCCCGGCGCCGTAGGCCTTCAGCGTGCCGCCGACGAGCAACAGGCCGAACTCGATCGTGTACCAATTGAGCCGGGCGAGGAACTTCACCCCCTTGCGGTCGATCGCGTCGAGACCGGCCCGGCCGTAGGACTCCATGTAGGCGGCGTAGGCCGGATGCGTGAGCAACGGCACGTGCCCGAACACGTCGTGAAAGATGTCGGGCTCCTCGAGGTAGTCGAGCTGCTCCGGGGTGCGCACGAACGTGCCGGCCGGGAATTGCCGGTTGGCGAGCATCGTGAAAAACGGGCGCGAGGCGATCAAACCCGGGACGGCGACCACCTCCCAGCCGGTCGCGGCGCGGAGGTGCCGGTTCATCTCCGCGTACTCGGGGATCCGCTCGGCGCCGAGGCGGAGTGTCTTCAGGCCGGCGAAATACTCGTCGCAGGCATGGCCCTCGAGCGTGGCCATCTGCCGGTTGTAGAGCGTTTCCCAAGTCTTGTGCTCGGTCGGCGTGTAGGCCCCCCAGTCTTGCTCGACGAGGCACTCGGCGACCGACTGCGCGGCGAGGATCGCGTGCTGCTTTTTCTCCATGGCCACTCTCGCGGGAGTTGCGTCGCCGTTCACGAATACGTGACGGGGGGAGTATAGGACCGGTTTTCGGTCCGGGTCGCCCACCCGGTGGCGGTGGCGGGTTCCCACGGCGCGCACGACGGACCGGTGGTCCGGGCGGACCGAGCCCTTCAGTGCCCCGCCGCCGCGCGTGAAGCACGGCACTCGTCGAGAAACGCGAGGACCTTCGCCGTCGGGCCGTCGCCGGCAGTGCCCAACTCGCGATTGAGCGTGAGGTGGTTTTTGTCGGGCTCGTGGACGGTCGTCGCGGCGCCGCCGGCCGTACGGAGCCGCTCGGCGAGCGCCTCCGACTGCTGGCGGCTGTCGAGGCGCTGGCCGACGTGGAAGATCAGAAATGGTGGATACCGTTTTCCCGGCGCGACGTGCGTGATCGGCGAGGCGTCGCGCTGCGCCTCCGGATCGTCGCCGAAGGCATCGCGATACAGCTCCTTCATCCGTGGCAGCCGCGCCGCCGCCATCTGCCGGGGCATGTCGTACCCTGCCCCGTCGAGGAGGACGACACCGCCGAGGTCGGCGGGGGCGAGCCCGTGGTGGCCGAGCAGGCGCTCGTCGGTGCCGACGAGCGCCGCCAGATGGGCCCCCGCCGAATGGCCCACGAGGAAGATCGAGTTGCCGTCGCCGCCATGCTCACGCGCATGGTCGCGGAGCCAGGCGACGGCCGCGGCCACGTCGGCCCCCTGGTCGCGCGGTGTCGCCGGCGCCGCGAGCCGGTAGCCGGCGCTGGCGAACAGGCAGCCATGAGCGACGAACGCGGCCGGCTTCGCCCAGACGTGCGCCTTGTCGCCGTTCCGCCAGCCGCCACCATGGACGAAGAGGACGACCGGCCGCGGCGGGCCGCCGGGCGCCGCGGGGCCGTAGAGGTCGAGCCGTGCTCCTCCCGCCGCGGTCTCGGCGGCGTCGGCAGTGCAGGCGACGTCACGGGCGAGGACGCGCACCGGCGCGTCGGCTGCCACGGCGGGGAGCGCCATGGCCAAGGCGGCGAGCACGAGCGCCGCGGCTCTGCCGCGAAGTGCCAGCTGACCGGAGCGATCCTTCGAACGGTGGTTTCCGAAGTCACTCATCGGAGCTCCTGCCGAGGGGGGCGGACTCGGCGCTGCCTTCCTATCGAATCGAACCAGGCTGCCCGATCGACCAGGAAACGGTTTTCCGCCGGGAGAGTTGCGGGGAGGAGTGTGCGCAGCGGCAATAGCCGCCGTGGCAGTCGACGCGTTGAGCGGCTGGCGGAGGAGGGGTAGAGTCGAGAGCGTCGCGAGGTGCGACCGCTCGGCCCAGGGATTGGCAGGTCATCCGATGCATGGCAGGCTCGCGGCTCTCGGTGTGGTCGTCGGGCTGCTGGTCGGAGCGCGGGCCGCCGCGGCCGACGAGGGGTCGCTCGCCGTCGGCGACCCGGCGCCGGTGCTGGCGGCGAGCCGTTGGATCGGCGGCCAGCCGATCGGCCGCTTCGAACCGGGCCGCATCTACGCCCTCACCTTCATCGACACGCGCAGCGCCTCGAGCCTCGAGTCGCTCCCCCACGTCGCCGATCTCGCCGGCCGGTTCAAACGCCGCGGGGTGGAGTTCGTCCTGATCGTCACCGACCCTCCCGAGCGGGAGGAAGAGGCCACCGGCTTGCTTGCCGATCTCGAACCACCGCTCGGCGTCCGGATCGCCGTCGACCGCTACGACGAACAGCCGCGGCGGCGGCGCGACGAGGAGCCGGAGGGGGTGTCGTGGAAGGGGTGGATGGTGCCGGCCGGCGAGGCGGGCGTGCCGACGTCGTTCGTCGTCGACGGCGCGGGAACGATCGCCTGGATCGGCCACCCGCTCGACGGGCTCGACGACGTCGTCGAGCGGATGATCTCGGGGGGGTTCGACGCCGCCGCCGAGGCGGCCGCCGCGAAGAGGGCCCGGCTCCTCGAGGAGGCGGCGTTCACGGCGGTCGAACGGGGGCGCTGGGACGAGGCGCTCGACACGATTCGCGCGATGGCCGCCGCCCAGCCGCGCCTCGCGGGGCGGGCCGCCGGGATGAAGGTCGAGGTGCTCCTGTTCCAGAAAGGCGATTTCGAGGCCGGCTGCGCCGCGGCGGCCGACCTCCTCGATGGCCCGGCCGATCACGACGCCGAGCTCCTCAACGACGTCGCCCAGCGGATCCTCGACCTGCCCGGGGCGACGCCGGCCGCGATCGCCGTCGCGCTCCGCCTCGCGACCCGCGCCGACGACCTCCTCGACCACGCCGATCCGTTCGCCCTCGACACGCTGGCCCATGCGCACTTCCTCGCCGGCGACCGCGCGGCGGCCGTGACGCACCAGGAACGGGCGGTCGAGCTCGTCGCCGATCGGGGCGACAAGTCGGAGAAGCGGGCGTTTCGGCGCCGGCTGCGCGCCTACCGCGAGGCGCTCGCCGAGGAGCCGACCCGATGAGCCGATCGAACGCCGTCCTGCGTGGCGCGGGGCTCGCGGTGGTCCTGGCCGTCGCGCTCGTGCAGTCCGGAAAGGCGCATGCTCAGGAGCGTGGCGCCGCGCCGTTTCTCGCCGAGGAAGTGCGGAGCGTGGCCGCCGCCCGGCGGATGCTCGCGGCCACCGTCGGCCTCGGCAGCGCCGACGGCGGCTTGATCGAGCATGGCGTGGCCAGCGGCGTGATCGTCTCCCCCGACGGGCTGATCCTCACCGTCGCCCATGCGATGGAGGGCTTCGACGGTGACTTCGCCGTGCTCCTCTCCGATGGCCGCGTCACGCGCGCCACGGCGCTCGGCCACGACCGGGCGACCGACGCCGGGATGCTGCAGATCAGCGAGCCGGGCCCGTGGCCACATGTGGAGCTTGGCGATTCGACGTCGCTGTCGATCGGCGACTGGTGCCTCGCGGCCGGCCACTCCGACGGGATCGTCGCGGGGCGGCCGGCGCCGGTGCGCCTCGGACGGCTCCGTGGCGTGCTCCGCGACGAGCGTTTCCAGCGCTTCTCGCTGGTCACCGACTGCACGCTCCAGCCGGGTGACTCGGGGGGGCCGCTGGTCGATCTCGACGGCCGGCTGGTGGGGATCGGCACGAGCATCGCCACCGACGTCCGCGACAACTTCAGCGTCCCGATCGAGGTCTACCGCCGGCAGTGGGACGAACTGCGCGGCGGCAAGCGGGCCGACGGCAAGCCGACGTCGCCGGCGCTGCAGTCGGACTTCCGCGACGAGAGCCTCCGCCACCCGGCGATCCGCGACCGCTTCGCGCCGATCGCGGCCGAGGCGGCGTTGTCGGTCGTCGAGATCCTCGACGACGACCGCCGCGTGGCGCTCGGCGTGGTCGTCGGTGCCGACGGGTGGATCCTCACCAAGCGCAGCGAACTGCCCGGGGAGATCCGCTGCCGCGTCGGCGGGCGCTCGCTCGACGCCACGCTCGTCGCCGCCGACGAGGCGCTCGATCTGGTGCTGGTCAAGGTCGAGGCCACCGGTCTCGAGCCGATTCGCTGGGCCGACGGCGAGCCCGAGGTAGGGCGCTTCGTCGTGACGCCTGGCCCGGCGCGGCGGCCGCTGGCGGTCGGCGCGGTGAGCGTGGGGACGCGGCCGATTCCGGCGCGGACGCGCTACGTCGGCGATGACGACGACACGCCCGCCCTGGGGATCACGCTCGACGACGATCCGGCGGTTACCGGCACGGTCCTCAAGCGCGTCAGCCCGAGCGGCCCGGCCCGCGCCGCGGGGTTGCGGCGCGGCGACCGGATCGTCGCCCTCGACGGCTTGCCCACGCTGACCGCCGAGGATCTCGCGACGGCGATCAGGGCCGGTGCGATCGGTGACCGCGTCACGATCGACTACTGCCGCGAAGGGCTATGGCGCCAGACCGAGGCGACGCTCGTGCCGATGGCCGACGCCCAGTCGGACCGTCCCCGGCGCCGCGATCTGGCCTTCAGTGGTCCGGTGAGCGAGCGTCGGCAGGGCTTCCCGGCCGCCTTCAGCCACGACTCGGTGCTCCCCGCCGACGCCTGCGGCGGCGTCGTCGTCGGTCTCGACGGGCGGGCGGTGGGCCTGTCGATCGCCCGCTTCGACCGGACGACGACCCACGCCCTGCCGGCGGCCGCCGTCCGCGCGGCGCTCGCCCGGCTCCTCCCCGCCGCTCCCTGACGGTCCGGCCCGTCAGCTGCGAAACACCTGCCGCCGCGCTTGCTGCGAGATCGCCACGACGGCCGGATGCTTGAGGCGTTTTTCGACCGAGATCGCGTAGAACCGCTCGCGAAGCGATTCCTCCCGTCCGACGACGGTCACGCCGTACATCTGGGCCACTTCCTCCTCGACCGCCGAAGGGGTGGCGAAGATGCCGGCGCCGCTCGCGGCGAACGCCTTGAGCAGCCCGCTGTCGGCGATCTCACCGCGGATCCGCGGGCGGATTTCCTCCTCGTCGAACCACTGGTCGAGCGACCGGCGGAGTGTCGTGCCGGGCACCGGAAGGAGCAGCGGCGCGCCGGTGAGCGACTGCGGAAACCCGCGCCTGTATTGGCGGGCCAGGGTCTCGGTGGCGAGGAAGGAGACGCCGCAATCGCCGAGCAAGTGGCTGAACGTCTTGGCGCCGACCCGCGGGCTGGCGGGATAGTCGGTGACCACGAGATCGAGCTCGTGGAGCGCCAGCCTTGCCAGGAGGCGCTCCGGCTCGCCGTCGATGCACGTCACCCGGATGTCGGCGTCGAGGTGGAGCGCCGGCTCGAGGAGGCGGTGGACGAGAACCTTGGGGAGGGCGTCGGCGACACCGACCGAGAACCGCATCGCACGCCCCGTCGGGCGGTCGGCGAGGGCATCTTGAAGCTCGCGGCCGAGCGCGAAGATCTCCTCGGCGTAGCGGAACACGACGGTGCCGGTCTCGGTCAGCACCAGCGACCGCCCGGAGCGCTCGAAAAGCTTCGCCTGGACGGACCGCTCGAGGGCCCGGATCTGGCCGCTCACGGTGGGCTGGGTGAGATGGAGCCTGCGGCAGGCTTGCGTGATGCTCCCTTCCCGGGCGGTCATCCAGAAATAGAGGAGGTGGTGGTAGTTGAGCCATTCCATCCCGGTTCGCTCCCTTCCCCGCGCGCCAAACCCGCCACAGCGGCCTCCCCAGACCCCCCTCAACAGATGGGCAGGATCGGCCTGTACCCACGAAAATAACGAAGTTCACTGCAGGAAAAAGATTTTTTCAATATCCCGAACCAAAACATTCTATTTGTCCAATGGAAGCTGCCTGCCTACCAATGACGATGAGAAGAGAAGGCGGGTTCGGGTATCGACCGAGTGGCGGAGGTGGCGATGGAGTGGGAATTACTTCACGACGGGCTTCCCGGGGCTGACCGGCTCCGTGACTCGATCGACGTCCGCCTGCGCCTGGCGCTCGGCCGGCACCGTCGCGCCGTGAGCAGCGTCGTGGTGCTCCTCCATGGCGGTCGCGATCTCGGCGCGGGCATCGACAAGTCGTGCCGGATCCGGGCCCGGGTGCGAAACGCGGGTGACGTTTTCGCGCTGGTCGTCGATTCCGACTGGGAGATGGCCATCGAGCGTGCCTGCCAGCGGATCGGCCAGTCGGTCGGCCGCGAAATCGAACGGGCCCGACGGCTGCCGCGGCCGGCACCCGTCGGCACCGCTTCCGCCCCGGCCCGCGACGAGCGCACCCCCCTGCTCCCCGAAGCGTAGGTGACGGCTCGGCATGGGCGGTGACCATGGCAGCGGCGCGGCCTCCGTGTCGAGCTGGCAGCGGCTCGCTGTGCTGCTGCGCCTCGAGCGCTCCGATTGCCTCACGCTGGCTCTGTTCGCCACCGCCGTCGGTATCCTCTCGATCGTGACGCCGGTCGCGATCGAGCAACTGGTGACGACCGTCAGCTTCGGCTTCCAGCTCTGGCCGGTGCTCGTGCTCTCGGGGGTGATGCTCGGCTTCCTGCTCCTCTCGGCGGCGCTGCGCTCGCTGCAGCTGCTGGTCGCCGAGTGCCTGCAGCGGCGGATCTTCGTGCGCACCGCCGATGCCTTCGCCGACCACTTCGCCCGGGCCGAGATCGCCGCCTTCGACGGCCGCAACCCGACCGATATCGTCAACCGGTTCTTCGAGGTCTCGTCGGTGCAAAAGGCAGTCGCCTCGCTGCTGGTCGAGGGGATCGGGATCCTGATGATCTCGGTGGTCGGCCTGATGGTACTCGCCTTCTACCACCCCACGCTGCTGACGTTCGCGGTCGTCACGGCGATCCTCGTGATCTTCATGCTCACGATCCTGGGACGCGGCGGGGTGCGGACGAGCATCGCCGAGAGCTACGCCAAGTTCGACGTGGCGGCCTGGCTCGAGGAGCTCGCCAAGTGCCCCCACACGTTCCGCTTCGGCCGCGGCGGCGACCTCGCCCACGCCCGTGCCGACGAGCTCGCCGACGCCTACGTGCAGGCGCGGCGGCGCCACTTCTCCGTCGTCTGGCGGCAGAACCTGTTCGCCCTGCTCCTCGACGCGATCGGCAGCACGGTGCTTCTCGGCCTCGGCGGATGGCTGGTGATCAACCGCCAGCTGACGCTCGGCCAGCTCGTCGCCGGCGAGCTGATGGTGGCGCTGGTGCTGTCGGCGATCTCGAAGATCGGCAAGTACATCGAGACCTTCTACGACCTCCAGGCGGCGCTCGACAAGCTCGGCGTCATCGACACGCTGCCGCTGGAGCACTCTGGCGGCGAACTGCTGCCGGCGACCGAGCGGCCGATGGCCGTTGTCGCCGAGGTGGTGAGCCGCCCGGGCAAGACGCTCCGGCTCGAGGTGCCGCCGGGGCGGCGGATCGCCGTCTACGGACCGTCCGGCAGCGGCAAGACCACGCTGCTGGAGACGCTCGCCCTGCTCCGCCTGCCCGACCAGGGTTTGCTCGAATTCGACGGGCTCGACGCCCGGTCGCTCGACCGGACCGCGACCCGTCTCCAGGTGGCCTACGTCGGGCAATCGGAGACGTTCGCCGACACGGTCGCCGAGAACGTCCGCGTCGGCCGCAGCGACATTTCGGCCGTCGACGTGCGTCGGGCGCTGGAGATGGTCGGTCTCGCCGACGACGTCGCGCGCCTGCCCCGGGGGGTCGGCACGGCGCTGGCCGCCGACGGCCGCCCGCTGTCGGCCAACGCCATTTCCCGGCTGTCGATCGCCCGGGCCATCGTCGGACGCCCACGGCTGCTGCTCATCAACGGGATGCTCGACGCCCTCGACATCGCCGACTGCCCGCAATTGATCGAGTCGCTGTTCGACCGCCAGGCCCCCTGGACGCTCGTCATCGTCACGGCCCGTGACGACATCCGCCGACGCTGCGACGAGGCCGTGGAATGGGCGTGACACCTGCACACCCCCGCAGCAGCGGCCAACCGGGCTCGGCCTTGTCACGGGCCGCGACGCCGTCGGGCGTGCGCTTCGTCGCTGTTCTCCTTCTCCTCATCTTCCTCGTCACCCCAATTGTCCTCGCCTTCGTCCCCTGGCAACAGACCGTCATGTGCCAGGGAACCGTGATCGCCTACGCGCCGGTGGAGCGGATGCAGGTCCTCACAGCCCGCGTTTCGGGGCAGGTCACGACCTGGCACGTGGTCGAGGGAAGCCGGGTCAAGATGAACGATCCGGTTGTCGATATCGAAGACAACGACCCCGACTTGGAGGGGAGACTCGAGGCCCAGCGGAGGTTCCTGGGCGAGCGGCTGGAGGCGGCCCGCGAGGAGGTGGTGGAGAACACCGCGGCGGCGCGGGCCCAGGAAGGCGCCCGGGCCGCGGCGGTCAAGGCGGCGGAGGCCAACCGTGAAGCGGCACGCAAGGCGATCGACGTCTCCAAGCAGTCCCTGGCGAACACCGAGTTCGCCAGGAACTTCGAGCGCGACCGCTTCGAGATGTTTGACGACCTGTTCAACAACCCGCAATTCGGCGGCCTCGAGAGCCGGCTGTCGCGCGACGAGGCCCGGATGCGGGCCGACCGGGCGACGACCGACACCGACAAGGCCCAGGCCGAGCTGCAGCGGGCCGAGGCGGCCCTCCTCACCCAGGAGGCCCTCCTCCTCCAGGCCGATGCCGCCGGCCTGTCGGCGATCGCCGTGGCCCGCAGCAACCTGAGGAAGAGCGAGCAAAACCTGTTTTCGATCGAGCGCGAGATCCAGGACATCGACAACCGTATCGAGCGATTCAAGGCCCGGAACGTCGTCGCCCCGTGCGACGGGATCGTCTACCGGGTGTCGGCCAACGTCGGTCAGGGCGGGCAGTACGTCAAGGAAGGCGACGAGCTGTGTACGATCGTTCCCGACACCACCGACCGCGTCATCGAGCTGTTTCTCGACGGCATCGACGCGCCGATCGTGCTCGCCTATGCCGAGCAGAAGAAACAGATGCCGCACGTCCGGCTGCAGTTCGAGGGCTGGCCGGCGTTGCAGTTCTCGGGCTGGCCGGAATTGGCGATCGGCACGTTCGGCGGCCGGGTCCGTCAGGTCGATCCGGCCAGCGGCGGTGGCGGCCAGTTCAGGGTGCTCGTCGAACCAGAAGCAAAGCTCCAGGGCGATGCCTGGCCGGACGAGAACTTCCTCCGGCAGGGCAACCAGGCCGTCGGGTGGGTGTTCCTCAACCGGGTCACGCTCGGCTACGAGATCTGGCGAAGGCTCAACGGCTTCCCGCCGGTCCTCGCCCCCGGCCCCAAGGCCATGGACAAGGCCAAAGAAAAGGACAAGGACGGCAAGTCGAAGGCGCCCAAGATCAAGGTCACCTGACGGCCAAACGGCCGCCAACGCGGGGCGGTGTCCGGTCGCGCAGGCCGCTGGCCGCGCTCGTTGTCGCCCTCGTCGTGCACGGCGGGATCGCCGAAGCCACCGAGCCGCGCCGCTTCCGGCCGGCAGGAAGGGTCGCACCTCTCGCGCCAGGTCCCGAGGCCGAACTGCGCCTCGAGTCGGTGGTCAGTGCGTCGTTTCTCCGACTCGCCGACGAGGCTCCGGAGGGCCTGACGCCCCGGCGCGACGACGTCGACGCCCCGACCGACCCGAACGCGGAGCCCCAGCGCGATCCGGCGCCGCTGCCCCGACCGGCCGACGACGATGACGACGACACCGCGCTCGAGCGGGCCGCCACGTCGGGAGCGCTCCCACCCGGCAACCCGCGCGATCCCGACACGCTCCTCCCACCTCCTGCCAAACCGTCGGAGTACTACGGCGGCGACGTCGACGAGCGCGACGCTCCCCTGCTCCTCTCCGACGTCCTGGAGAGCGTGCAACTCCACTATCCGCTGCTCCAGGCGATCGAACGCGAGCGCGGGGTGGCCGCCGGGCGATTGACCACCGCGATGGGAGCCTTCGACACCGGGATCGGCATGTCGGGCAACGCCCTGGCTCCGGGCACCTACGAGAACTACCGCTCCGATTTCGGCTTGACGCAGCTCTTCCCCACGGCAGGCATCAGCGCCTTCGGCGGCTTCCGCAACGGCTACGGCGACTTCCCCACCTACAACCTCGCCCAGAAGACCGCCACCGGCGGCGAATGGCGCGGCGGGGTCACGATGCCGTTGGCCCGCAACCGCGACATCGACCGCCCGCGCGCCACGCGCGACCAAGCCCGGCTCGACATCGCGCTGGCCGAGCCGGTCATCGAGCGCACGCGGCTCGACTACCTGCGCGCCTCCGCCCGCACCTACTGGAACTGGCTCGGCAACGGCGAGCGGCTCGAGGCCACCGAGGAGCTGGTCGATCTGGCCGTCGAGCGCGATTCCGCGCTCGAGACGCGCGTCCAGCGCGGCGCCGCGGCGAACATCGAACGGATCGACAACCAGCAAAACGTCGCTCTCCGCAACGGCTTGGTCGTCAAGGCCGACCGCTCGCTGCAGCAGGCGACGATCGACCTGTCGCTGTTCTTCCGCGATGCGTCGGGCCGACCGCTACTCGCGTCGCGCCGGCGGATCCGCCCGATGGCCAAGCCCGTGCCCCCCGACCGGACGACGTTCGAGACGGCCCTCTCCCGGGCGCTCGCCGAGCGCCCCGAATTCGCCCGCCTCGCGCTCCAGCGCGAGAAGCTGGTCGTCGAGCGCCGCTTCGCCGCCAACCAGATGCTGCCGGTGATCGACAGCCAGCTCGTCGGCAACCAGGACGCCGCCTTCGGCAAGAGCCCGCTCTCGGGGCCTGACGGGCTCGACCGCCAGGTGCTCCAGGCGTCGCTCGTATTCCAACTGCCGGCCCAGCGGCGCGACGCCCGCGGCCGCCTCGAGACGATCGATTCGCAATTGATCCAGATCGACCGCCAGCTGGAGTATGCCGAGGACAACGTCCGCGCCGAGATCCAAGACGCCTATTCGCTCCTCGAACGCGCCTACGAATTTTACAAGCAGGCGACGCGCCAAGCCGAGCTCGCCACGCTCGTCGCCCGGGCCGAGCGCGAGCAACTCCGCCTCGGCCGCAGCGACATCCTCCGCGTCACGCTCCGCGAGCAGACCAAGTTCGACGCCCAGATCCTCGAGATCCTCGCCCGCCAGGAATATTGGCGGGCCGACAGCGACCTCCGCGCCGCCGACACGTCGCTCGGCCGCGACGCGCTCCCCGAGGTGCTGATGATGCTGCCGGCGGCACCGGCCCGCCCACCTGTCGAAGAGGTTCCACGGCCGGCGGCGAAGTAGCCACTCGCCGGCAGTGCCGGGGCGGCGATACTTGGGCCATGGATCTCCCGCCCGCTGCCGCCCCGCCGCTCGTCCGTCGCCTGCTCGAGCCGGCGGCCTACCCGCACCCGGTGAGCGACCTGCACCTCGTCGAAACCCACATCTCCTGGGTGTTCCTCACCGGCGCGCGGGCCTACAAGGTGAAGAAGCCCGTCGACCTCGGGTTTCTCGACTTCACCTCGCTCGAGCGCCGCCGCGCCTTCTGCCGCGAGGAGGTGCGGCTCAACGGCCGCTTCGCTCCCGAGCTGTACCTCGGGGCCGTGCCGATCGCCGGCCCGCCCGAGGCCGCCACGATCGGTGGCGCCGGTGAGCCGATCGAGTGGGCGGTCTGCCTCGAGCAGTTTCCCGAGCGCGACCGTCTCGACCACGTCCTCGAGCGCGGCGAGCTCTCGCCCGAGGATTGCGCGACGCTGGCCGGAGACGTTGCCGCTGTGCAGCGCGATCTGCTCGTCGCCGACACCGCCGCGCCGTGGGGGACGGCCGCGACGTTCCGGGCGATCGTCCACCTCAACCTCGATCAGCTGGTCGAGCACCGCCCCGATCTCGCCGACCGCGCGCGGGGGCTCGCCACCTGGATCGACGGCCAACTGGCACGGCACGGCGAGCGTCTCGCGGCGCGGCGCGGAGCCGGCCGGGTCCGCGAGTGCCATGGCGACCTCCACCTCGGCAATCTCGTGCGCCACCGGGGGCGGATCGTGGCCTTCGACGGGATCGAGTTCAACGAGTCGCTGCGCTGGATCGACGTCGCCAACGACGTCGCCTTCCTGGCGATGGATCTCCACGCGCGCGGCCGCCCCGACCTCGCCGCGACGGTCGTCAGCGCGTGGGTCGAGGCCGCCGACGACCATGCCGCGCTGCCGATCCTGCCGATGTACCTCGTCTACCGGGCGATCGTCCGGGCGGCGGTGGCGGCGATCCGCGCCGGCCAGACGGCTGGCTCCGGGCCCACGGCCGACGACGACTGCGTGCGCTACCTGGCCCTCGCCGAGCGCCTCGCCACCCCGACGCGACCGCTCCTCGTGGCCACCTGCGGGATCTCGGGGAGCGGCAAGTCGACGCTCGCCGCGGCGGTCGCCGCGGCGCTGGGGGCGATCCGCCTGCGCAGCGACGTCGAGCGGAAGCGCGGCGCCGGCCTCGCCCCGACCGACCGACCGGCCGACGCCACCGCCGTCGCCCTGCTGTATTCGGCGGCGACGACGCGCCGCACCTACGAGCGGCTCGCCGATCTCTCCGGCGCCGCGCTGGCGGCGGGGTGGAGCGTCGTGATCGACGCCGCCTGCCTGCGCCGCGAGCAGCGCGCCACGATCGCGGCGGTCGCGGCGCGCGGTGCCGTGGAGCTGGTATGGCTCGACCTCGACCTCCCGGCGGCCGTCGCCGCCGAGCGCGTCAGGGCGCGGGGCGGGGCCGACCCGTCCGACGCCACCGCCGCGGTGGTCGCCGCGCAGGTCGCGAGCCGCGAACCGATCACCGCCGCCGAGCTCGCATCCGCTACCGGCGGGCGTGCGAGTGTCGTGCCGGTGGCGGCCACCGGGGCGTTCGACGCCGCGACCGTGGCACGCGTGGCCCGGTTGGCGCGCGGCCCCGCGTGACCGCGCGCCCTCCGGCTCACATGCTGCTCACCAGTCGCCGACGACCGCGCCGTCGGCCGGATGGCAGACCGCCGCCCACGTCGCCGGGGCGATCGAATCGTCGACACTCCGCACGCTGGCGTCGCCGAGCGTGACGTTCATGATCCCGCCGTGGGGCGTCTGGGCACGCGACGAATCGCACGAGCTCTTCCAGTTGGGCGACGACTGGAACATCGCGCAAGTCGTGTACCCGGGATTGCTCGGGGACTGCATCGTCTCGTTGACGCAGAACACCGGCCGCCACCGGCTGTTGCTGTCGGACCACAGGCAGCCGTTGGTGCTCGGATCATCGGCGACGCCGCTCGAGCCGCACGTGCCGTAGCGTTCGGCGACCATCACGGTGCTGCTGGTGCCGTCGGGAAACGACTGCGAAATCCGTGACGCCCCCTGCATCCGCAGGTCTGGCGTCGCTGCCCCGGGATTGCCGAAGACGTTGTAGTTGGTGGCATAGTTGCCGACCGCCCACTGGTTCGCGCCGCCACTGGTGGTCGCTCCCATGCCGCCGGGGCTCGAGGTCTCGGTGGGGCAGATGTAGAGCGGAATCGACACCGAATAGATCACGCCGGCTCCTGGCGCTCCGGGCACCGGTGTGTAGACCGAGCGCTGGGTCATCGCCAGGTCATACAGCGGCGCCTGCTCGACATACGGCAGGAGCCACGTGAAGACGGTGAAGCCGACGACGCCGTAGAACGGGCCGCGCTGGAGGAGCGGATCGCGGCTGGTGGGGGCGGTGATCGGCGGCAGGTAGCGCTTGGCGTCGTTGATGTTGTGCAGCGCCAGGCCGACCTGCTTGAGGTGGTTCTTGCACTGGATCCGGCGGGCGGCCTCGCGGGCGGCCTGGACGGCCGGCAGGAGCAAGCCGACGAGCGTGCCGATGATCGCGATCACGACGAGCAGTTCGACGAGCGTGAAGGCGGCACGGGAGCGGCCGGGACGACGGAAGAGGGGCCGGGACGACATCGGGATGTCTCCTGCGGGTTGGAGGCCGCGGTACGGTTCCGGGAGGAACCGCGGGCCGAGCGGGGCGGGGCAGTTCAAGGTCCCATCCGCCTCGGAGGGGAACTGCACGACTGCGGCAAGGAGTGCACGGTGTGGCCGGGCGGCTACGGCACCCCTCGCGGGGGTAGGAACACGCGGTACGTTAGCCCACGATGCCATTCCCGCCAACACGCGGCCCCGGCAGCACATCCCGCGCCGAACCGATCCCATCCCCTGGAAATCGGCCCGAAAACACCTTTGGCAAAAGGTTTAGCCCCTCGTAACCCCCGTGGCGAGAGCCGGTGGCCTGGCCGGCTTGCCGCGACCGGTCGGAGCGGGTGATGCTCCCCCTTCCCCGCACCCTGGAGGCTGCTGATGGCCGAGACCTATTTCCGAGTCACCAACACGGTGGCCCTTCTCGCCTGGATCCTCCTCCTGGTTCAGCCCGGGCAGCGCTGGGTCTCCCAGCGGCTGTGCGCGACGGTGGTGCCGGGGTTGCTCGCGGTGACCTACGCCGCGGTGATCGGCTGGAAACTGGCCACGGGGGGACCGCCGCCGGGCGATCTGACGACGCTGGCGGGCCTGCGCGGCGCCTTCGCCGACGACTGGGTCCTGGCAGCGGCCTGGACCCACTACCTCGTCTTCGACATGGTGGTCGGCGCGTGGGTGGCCCGCGATGCCGTCCGCTGCGGAGTGCCCTGGCCGCTCCGGTCCGTCGCCCTCGCGCTGACGTTCCTCGCCGGTCCGGTCGGATTCCTCCTCCACCTCGTCATCCGCCAGCAGCACGGTGCCGGGCTGGATGCCGACGGGCCGCAGGTCAACTGACCCCGCGCCCGTGGTGCCCGTGGGCGGCGAGCACGGCTTCGATCCGGCCGCGTTGCTCGGCCGACGGCTGGCGGAGCGGCGGGCGCACCGGACCGCAGTCGATCCCGACGCGGGCCATCGCCGCCTTGAAGGCGGGCAGCGGTTGCGGGCAACAGGCGGCGATCTCCTCGATCAAGCGCGTCGCCCCGGCCTGGAGCCGCTCCGCCTCACCCCAGTCGCCGCCGGTGCGTGCGGCGGCGATGCCGACGAACGGTGCCGCGGCGAAGTTGTAGGTGCTCCCCACGGCCCCGCGCACGCCGAGGGCGAGCGCCTCGACGAGCCGCTCGTCGCGCCCGAAGAGGAGATCGTAGCGGCCACCGGCGACGCGCAGGCAGGCGGCGAGATCGTCGAGGTCGTCGTGGGTGAACTTCGCCCCCGCCAGCGACGGCACGCGCGAGCCCGCATGCGTGAGGAACTCGGCCACGCTCACCGCGACGCCGGTCATCGACGGGATGTGGTAGAAATAAAACGGCGTGTTCGGCGCGGCATCGGCGACGGCTGCACACCAGTCGACGAGCCCTTCCAGCCCCACCGGCCGGAAGAAGAACGGCGCCAGGCACGCGATCCCGTACGCCCCGGCGGCCTCGGCATGGGCGGCGAGCGCCCGGCAGTCGGTCAGGGCCAGCCCGCCGACGTGGACGAAGATCCGGAACCCCGGCGGGCTCGAGCGGATCCACACCTCGGCGACGCGCTGCCGCTCCTCGCGCGACAGCGACATCCCCTCGCCGGTCGTACCGCAGACGAAGGCGCCGACGACGCCAGAGCCGGCGAGATGCGCGGCGTAGGCCGGGATCACGTCGAGGGCCAGGTCGCCGTCGGCCGTGAACGGCGTGAACGGGGCGGCGACGAGCCCGACCGTGTGCGTACCCTTCATCGACACCCCTCCGGCGACCGTGCGGCGGCGCTGGCGGCGACGACCGTCGCCGCCCGGCTGGGCAACCATACCACCTGCCGCCGGCGCGGGGCGACGGTGGCGGCGATCCCGCAGCCGCGCGTGCCCTGGCCGAAAGCCGCGGCCGTCGCTGGTTTTTCCCGAGCGCGGGGTAGCATGGAGCGGGGGAGCAGCGGGGCACCGCTCCCCTCGCGCAGGAGGTGCCGGGATGAGTGCCGCGGATTCGGAGATCTCCTCGGCCGGCGAGTCGTCCGGCAGTGATTCGCTGTTCGATTCGTTCGACGGCTGGGCCCAACTCCTCCGCCAGCCCGCGCCGGTCGACGTCGCGGCCACGGTTCCCGCGGACACCGCCAGCTTCGTCCCGGCCGGCCCACGGCGCCCCCCGCCGGAGGCTTTCCCCTACCGGCCGCTGCACCGTCCCCCGATGGCGCTGGTGCGGGTCATCGACGACGGCCGCGAGGATGGCGAGACGATCCGGCTGCGCGGGGCGGGCATCGACATCGGCCGCTCGGGCGCCGGTGTCGTGATCCCCCACGACGACGCGATGGCGCCGCTCCACGCCCGGATCGTGCTCCTGCCCGACGGCACCTGGCAATTGATCGACCTCGGGGGCACGACCGGAACGTTCGTCCGCGTCACCGAAGCCCGGCTCCGCCACGGCGGCTGCCTCCTCATGGGAGCGACCCGGCTCCGCTTCGAACGCGACACCGCCGGTGACGTCGCCTGGCTCGTCCACCGACCCGACGACGGGCCGCATCGCCGCCACCCCTGCGGCGCCACCGGGTGCACCGTCGGCGGCCACGGCGGATCGGCGGCGATCGTCCTCGACGACCCGTTCGTCAGCCCGCTCCACGCCGAGGTATTCCGCGTCGAGCGCCAGTGGCGGATCGTCAACCGCGGCCGCAACGGGCTGTGGATGCGGATCGAGCGGCCGGTCCGGCTCTCGGCCGCGGCGCAGTTCCAGTGCGGCGAGCAGCGGTTCGTGTTCGAGCCGCTACCGGGCTGAGGGACGTCGTCAGCCGCGCAACCAGTCGGGCAGCCGGCGGACGCGGCCGTCGCGGTCGACGCAGACGACGACCGTCCGCCCGGTGGCGAGGATCCGCCCGTCGCGGATGATCTCGTAGGCGTGGGTGATGCTCGCCCCCCCGACGGCCTCGAGCGTGGTGCGGAGCGTGAGCAGGTCGTCGTAGGCGGCCGCCTCGCGGTAGCGGCAGGTGGCCTCCGACACCACCAGCATCAGCCCCGCCTCCTCGAACGCCCTGTATGTCGCGCCGGTCGAGCGGAGCATCTCGGTCCGGCCGATCTCGAAGTAGGTGAAATAGTTGGCGTGGTGGACCCGCTGTTGACCGTCGGTCTCCTGGTAGCGGACGCGGATCTGGACGTCGTGGCTGGCTGCCGTCATGGAGGACTCCCTCGGCGGATCGCGGCGGTCGTTTGACCCGTCGCGCGGACCGTCCATATTCTGGGCGGTCCGGACCGGGGATGGGACTCCACCCCCGCCTGCCGCGTCCGGCCGTCAGCAACCCCACGGAGCCGCGACGTGAGCACCGACGACAGCGGGGGCAACTCCGGCATCGGTTTCGCCACCGCCCGGGGCCGGCAGTGGCCGACGCTCCGGCAGTTCACCGTGTTCCTCGAGAACCGGGTCGGACAGCTGCTCGAGGTGGTGCGGCGCTTCGACGGCTCGCGCGTCCGCGTCGTGGCGCTGTCGATCGCCGATTCGGGGGAGTGCTCGTTCGTCCGCTTCCTCGTCAGCCATCCCGACCAGGGGCGCGAGATCCTCGAGCGCGCCGGGTTGCCGCTGATCGAGAGCGACCTGATCGGCGTCGAGCTCTCCAACGCACCGCAGCCGCTCCTCCAGGTCTGCACGGCGCTGTTGCAGGCCGAGGTCAACATCATCCAGGCGTATCCGATCATGGTCCGGCCGCGCGGCCGCCCCGTGGTCGCCCTGATGGTCGACAACACGGAGATGGGATTGGAAACCCTCGGCCGCAAGGGGTTCACGATGATCTCGGAATCGGATCTCGACGACGTCGAATGAGGCCCGCGCGGCGGCGGGCGTCCGCCGTCATTCGAACATCCCGTCGGGCAGCCCTTCGACCTGCCGGACGACGATCTTCTGGATCGAATCCCACGACACGGCGGTGAGGGTCACGCTCCCGTCGGCGGCCTGGCTGGCGAACAGCCCGTGCGAGCCGCTCGACCAGTGCGGCTCGTACCACTCCGGCAGGATCACGCTGCCGCCGCTGACGTGCAGTTCGACGATCCCGCCGTGCTCGCGCTCCGCCCACAACCGGGCGACGAGCCGCGCCGTCGGGTTGACCGGCTGGTCGGCGTCGGGCGCCGCCCATTCGCGCGGCGGCGCGTGTATCATGATCGTGTTCTCCTCCTCGGGTCGGGCCGGTCCGCCGACCGCCTCGAACAGCGCGTCGAGCGCCGAAGCGTCGTTGCCGGAACGGGCGGCAGGTGCGGGGGGCTTGGCCGGTGGCGGGACCGCGGCCGGCGCCTTGACGGCTGGAGGCGGGCTGGGCGGCAACGCGGCGGGCGCCGCCGGGATGACGACGTCGACACCGCACTTCGTGCAGGCGCCTCGTTTCCCGGCCAGGCGGGCCGCGACCTTGATGTGGTGCCCGTTCGGGCAGTGAAAGGAGATCACGCCGCCCGCCTGCCGGGAGGGATCGGTGCCCGCCTGATCGGCTGACTTGCCCTCGACGCCCTTCGCATCACCCATCACGACCTCCTCGCGAGCCCGCTCCCTCGGCGGCCGCCCTCCCGCTCGCCCCCGGACTCCGAGTGTAGCCGGAGCGGCGCCGCGATCCCGCCGCACGCGACCGCCGGCCCGGCGCGCGCACGCCGAAGGAGGGACGCGGCGTTGGCTTGACGGCCGCGGGCCACGGTCTGACACTGCCCGCCACGGGGTGGGCCTCTTCTCGGGCGGCGGGAGCGACCATGGCGATTTCGGTGATGTGCCCGGGCTGCAAGACGGTGTTTTCCGTCAGCGACAAGTTCGCCGGAAAGACCGGACCGTGCCCGAAATGCAAGCAGCAGATCACCGTCCCGGCAGCGAGCAAGGGGATCGTGATCCACGAGCCCGAGGCCCCGTCGACGACCTCGACGGCCTCCGGGCGGGCGCCGACGGCGCCGCTTGTCCGCTTCGACCTGCCGATGAGCACCACGCAGTGGGTGGTCTGGGGGATGCTCTTGCCCCTCGGGCTGTTCCTCGCCCTGGCCGCGCGGTTCCTGTTCGGTGCCGGGCAGGCACCGGGCTGGTGCCTCGCCGCCGCCGCGCTGCTGTTCGCCATTCCCTGCGCACGGCTCGGCTACGAGGCGATCCGCGACCGAGAGCTCGAGCCCTACCGCGGCCTGCCGCTCACGCTCCGGACGCTCGTCTGCGGCGCCGCCTGGGCCCTGCTGTGGTTCGCTCACGGCTTCATCCCGCCCGACATGACGCGCGAGCTGTGGCAGTGGCTGTTCATCGGGCCGATCTTCTTCGGCGTCGGCGCGCTGGCGGCGCTGGCGGCGTTCGATTTCGACTGGGGCACGGCCGTGGCCCATTTCTCGCTGTACGCGATCGTCACCGCCCTGGCCCGCTGGCTGGCCGGTTTCCCGCCGGTCTGAAGCGCACATGCCGTACGACGACCTTCCGGAGCTGACGGCCCTTTCCGACACGCCGGGCGTGCGCGTCCCCCCTGACGTCACCGTCCCGCTCACCGACCGCGCCCGGCACCTGCTCGATCTGCCCCCCCTCCGTCGCCTCGCCCGGGTCAGCCAGCTCGGCTTGGTGGCACTGGTCTATCCCGGGGCCGTCCACTCGCGGCTCGAGCACTCGCTGGGGGTCTACCGGCTGGCGCTCGACTACCTCGCCCGCCTCCGGCACGACGAGACCTTCCGCGCCACCGTCGGGCCCGACGACGCGGCCGCGTTCCTCGTCGCCGCACTCGTGCACGACATCGGGCACTGGCCCTACTGCCACCCGCTCGAGGACATGGGGCTCGAGGAATTGCCGCGCCACGAGGATCTCGCCGCCGCGGCACTGGCGCTCCCCGAGGTCGCGGCCGTCCTCGCGGACGAGTGGAGGCTCGACCATCGCCGCGTCGCCTCCCTCGTCGCCGGCACGGCCGACGACCCCGCCGGCCGGTTGATCGGGACCCTGCTGTCGGGCCCGATCGACGTCGACAAGATGGACTACCTGGCGCGCGACAGTCTCCATGCCGGCGTGCCCTACGGCCGGCACTTCGATCAGGATCGCCTCCTCGCCAGCCTGTGCATCGACCGCCGGGGCCGGCTGGCGATCGGGGACAAGGGGCGCTGCGCCGCGGAGCTGATGGTCTTCGCCCGCTACGTGATGTTCGCCGAGGTCTACTGGCACCATGCCGTGCGCTCGGCCACGGCGATGCTGCAGCGCGCGGTGTGGATCCTCCGCCCGGTGCTCGACGTGGCGATGCTGACGCGGACCGACGACGCCGGCTTCACCGCCTGGATCACCGCCGCCGCCCGTGGCACCGCGGCCGAGCGGCTCGTGGACGGCCTGTTCGGCTCCCGCCGCGCGCTCCACAAGCGCGTCGCCGTGTTCGACGCGGTCGACGAACCCGCCGTCCACGGCGCGCTGGCCGGTCTGCCCTATCCGCGGCTCGTCGCCACCGCCCGGCGGCTCTCCGCGGCGCTGGCCCACGATCTGAGGATCCCCGTGGCCGACGACGACCTGCTGATCGACGCCCCGCCGGTGCACCGCGAGGTCGAGTTCGACATCGCGGTCCGCTCCGCCGGGCCGGATCGGCGCGAGCGGCCCCTCGCCGAGTGCAGTCCGGTGGTGCGGGCGCTGGCGCGGGAACAGTTCGACCGGCTCGTGAAGCGGGTCCGCCTGTTCGCCCCCGCCGGGGCCGCCGAACGGCTCGCGGGACGGACCGATCTGGCGGCGCGCCTCCTCGCGGCGGTCGCCGACGGCCAGTGAAACCCCGTGGAAAACGCGTCGGGCCGGCCCCTCGCGGAGCCGTCCCGACATCACGATCGATCGCTGCGTCCGCCCGTCCAGTGGCTCACTGCGCCGGGACAGGGAGCTTTCCTTCCTTGATCAGGTCACCGAACTTCGGCGAATCGGGCTTGGCTGGATCGCTCGGCATCGCCGCCACCTTCTCGAGCGATGCCCTGATCTTCTCGACGTTCTTGGCGTCGTCCTTCTTGTCGAGGAGATCGGCCAGCGCGTTGCCGTAGGCGTTGCGGTCCTTCTTGTTCATCCCCATGTGGCAGACGTTGCACTTCGCGGTTTCGACCGCGGCGGCCAGCGCCTTGTCGGCCGGAGCACCGCTGTCGGGCTTGACGTACACGGCCTTGAACTCGTCGAAGAACTGCTTGATGGCGAAAGCCGGACGGGCCGAAGCCGCCGTCACCAGCGCCACCGCGATCGCGCCCGCACCACCGATCGAAGAACCGCGCAACATCGGAACACTCCCAGGGAATCGCGGCCCCGCGGCCATCCTGATTGGCTGGCACACGGCGGTCGCTCGGGGCGCCGGCCACCACGGCCCGACGCCGGGGAAAATTGGAATCGGCGGTCACTACCGCTGTCAACAAACCGGCGCCGTCGTCACCTTCGCGGCGGCACCGGCTCGTGCGTCAACGGGCGGGGAGCCGACGAGTAGTCGATGTCGATCCGCTCGGCGGCGCCGTCGATCCGGCGCCAGACGCCGCTCCCCTCGTACCGGCCACCGCTGTCGGACCACTCGACCCCCGGCCGGTACGCGGCCGGCACGTCGATCCCCGTCTGTTCGATCAAGGCGGATCCGTCGGGGACGACGAACCGGCACCCGGTCGCCTCGCCCCGGAGCCGCGGCGGCACCGGGCGGGCCGGCGAGTCGAGCAGCGCGGCGAACCCCTCCGCGCCGCGGAACGTCGCGTTCCGCAGGTCGAGATTGACCGTCAGGCCGGCGGTGCCCCCCCGCGGACTGCCGTCGGCGACCAGAAACCTGCCGGCGAGATCGCATTCCCCGTCGATCCACTCGCACGACAGCGTTCCGCCGCCCGAGGCCTCGACGAGGATCGCCATGCCGCGAACTCGCGTGGCGGTGAAGCGGAGGTGGCTCGGCAGCGGCTCGGCCGGCTCGTCGACGCCCCGAAACCGGACGACCGTCGCCGCTCCGGTCGGGTCCGCGCCGTTTACCACCGCAGCGCCGTCGCCGTCGATCGCGACGTGATCGCAGACCAGCCGGCCACCCGGTCCGACGGAGAACAACGGCCGGCGGCCCGCGGCGCGGAACGACACCCGTTCGATCGACAGCGCTCCCTTGCCGACACGGCAGGCCCCCTCCGCGCCGACGACGGCCTCGTCGGCGAAGTGGACCACAGGCGCGTGCCCGGGAGCGGCACGGACAGTCACGCTCCGATCGCCCACGGACCATGCCGGTTCGTCGTGGACGCCGTCGAAAGCCAACTCGACGACATCCCCTTCCGCGGCGCCGGCGAGGGCGGCGGCGACCGACTCCCATTCTGCCGGTCCGGCGGGGGCGTCGACGACGCGCCGGGGCGGCCGGTCCACGGCCAGCTCCCCCCGGGCCGACACCGGCGCCGGACGCGCTGCGGGGTCGGTTGCCGCGAGCCGGAAGCGCTCCCGCGCCGAGGCCACGAGCAGGCCGGCGACGAGCACCGCCAACGCTGCCAGCGGTAGCAGCCAGGTGACGCGCGACATCCCCCCGCCGCTTCTCTCCGCGGCGATCTCGCTCGCGCCAGCGGCCCGCGACACCGTCAGGTCGATCCCGCAATCCTCGGCGATCGGGATCAGGTCGGCGACGAGATCGGCCGGGGTCTGGTAGCGGTCGGCAGGGTCCTTCTCCATCAGCCGGCCGACGGCGGCCGCCAAGCCGCGGGGTACGTCGGGGCGGAGTTGCTCCACGGGTACCGGACGCAGTTGCTGGTGATGCAGCAGCTTCTGCAGGAGCGTGCCGTCGGCGAACGGCGGGCGGCCGGCGAGCATGAAATAGACCGTGCACCCCAGCGAGTAGAGGTCGCTGCGGACATCGGCGGCACGCGGGTCGCGAGCCTGCTCGGGGGAGATGTAGTCGAAGGTCCCGAGGGTCATCCCGCTCTGCGTCAGATCCTCGTCCTCGGCGATCCGGTGTCGGCGGGCCAACCCC
This sequence comes from Planctomycetota bacterium, assembly GCA_016872555.1. Classification (NCBI taxonomy): domain Bacteria; kingdom Pseudomonadati; phylum Planctomycetota; species Planctomycetota bacterium. Next base: position 97,036 of record VGZO01000006.1, on the reverse strand, counting down.
ATGTCGACCAACCGCGCCCGGCCTTCGGGGGTGATGATGATGTTCGAGGGCTTGATATCGCGGTGGACCACCTCACGTTCGGCGGCATGGTCGAGAGCCGCCGCGATTTGCACGGTAAAGCGGATCACGCTGGCGACGTCGAGCGGTCCGCCGCGCGCCACCACGTCGCGGAGATTGGTGCCGTCGATGAACTCGAAAACGATGAAATGCCAACCATCCTCGCTGCCGACCGCGTACACCCGGCCGATATTCTCGTGATCGAGCCGGGCCGCCGACTGCGCCTCGACGTTGAAGCGGCGCAGCATCTCGGCATCGGCGGAGTGCCGCCGGGACAGCACCTTGACGGCGACCGGCCTGTCGAGCGTGGTGTCGAGGGCGCGAAACACCGCCCCCATCCCGCCACCCCCGACGAACTCGTCGAGGCGGTAGGCGCCGAGGACGCGGCCTTCGAGGGCGCGACCGATCTCGTTGACGGTCGCCGTCGCGAGCGCCGCGTCTTCGGGGCGGGCGGAGAGGATCGTGGCTTCGTCCGGGAGCGGTGCGCGGGAGGCGGCACCGGCGGCCGAGCCGTGGGAATCGTCCATGCAGGCGATCTTACTCGGCAGCGGGAGGGTCTGACCTCCCGAGCCCTCGACCTGTCGATCACCCGTCGGTGTCGGGGAGGGCTTTTCGCAAGACGGCGGCCAAAACCCGATCCACCGCACGCAGAGGGTGGATCGGTCTTACGGGGCGGGTGATGCCCCGCGCCCGCGGACGGATCGAGAGGTCAGCAGCCGAGGGCGGTCGATGCCACGAGGCGGCGGCGACGGATCCAGTTGCCGACGAAGCCCAGAGCACCTGCAGTACCGACGAGTGCGACGGAGGACGGCTCGGGGACGGCGGCGATGCGGAACCCACGGGGAGCATTGGCCATCGAACCGAGCACGTAGGGAGGAGCGGTCGCGCTGTTGAACGTGCTGATACCGCTTTCGGTGGTCGCGTAGCTGCCCGACACCTGGGCATAGCGGGTCGAATCGGTCGGGCTCACGGTGTCGGTCATCTCATTGACGTTGCCGAGCATGTCGTACATGCCGTAGGCCGACGTCACGGTCGAGAAGTTGGCGACCGGCAGCACTGATCCGTTCGCTCCACCGGCATAGTTGGCAGCGAAGGCATTGGTCGGGGTCGAGGCGTTGCCGATGGCCGGGAGCGTGCCATTGAGCGCTGGGTTGACCGACGAGATGGACGGATAGTTGAGGTAGCTGGTCGTGGCGACATCGTAAAATGCTGCCTTGGTCCACTCGTCCATGCTCGGCAGGTAGTAAACAGCACCGGCATTACGGGTGGCGATGTTGCCGGAGGTGCGACCGTCGAGGGTGTAGCTGCCCGTCTCCGTGTTGGCGCTGAGATCGGCTCCGTTGGAAAGCCAGTTCGCGAACCGGGCGGCGCTGAACCACGACACCCAGTTGATCGGCTTGTTGTCGTTGCCGGTGCCGACCACGGAGTAGGTGTAGCTGCCGACCGTGCCGGCGCGGCGGATCATGTAGGCGCTGCCGGCGCTGTTGGCGGCGGTCTCGTCGTAGACACCGTACAGCCCCTGCTTCCCCGCCGACGAATTGTTCAGAAACGTGACGTACTGCGAATTGGTCGTCTCGGTGTTGGCCATCTTGTAGTAGTAGCCGACCCTACCGAAGCCGTTGCCTGCCGTGACGGTATTGCCGGGGTCACCGACCACGGTCATGTCGACGGACAACACCGGCCCGGCGTAGCACGCCGATGCGGCAGCGACGAGCAGCAAGGCGAGGCAGCCGGAGAAGGTTCGGCCACGGGCGTCGAGGATCCGGGCCGACCGGCCGCTGCCCCACGTCCACTTTTTGTTCGTTCGGCGGCACATGCCGCTGTTTTGCGGGGCAGCGCCCTTGCGGCGGTATTCCGGCCGCTTCTTCTTCCCCATCATCGGCTCGCGAGCCCTGCCGAAGCCCACGGCGCGGGGACGATTCTCTCCATCATCGACGTTGTCGAAATCCACGAACGTGCTCACGAGCAGTTCCTTTCGCTGTGCCCCGAGGGGCGAGTTGAAAACGTTTTTGGGAATGAACTTCCGTACACTACTACGCCAGTCTGCGAGCGACCGCAGCACCGACCCAGGGACTTTTTCAGAGCAGCCATGTCCCGCGGACCGCCCCGCGGGCTCCCTCGACACCGCTCTGCCTCGCTGATGGCACCGGCATACGGCGAGGGAATCGCTTCCTCGCCACCGCGCCACCCACGCCTGCCACGATCACCTTCCAGGACTGCACGCCAAGGCCGCACAGCACCCCGGGACCGTCACCAGCCGACCACCGAGTGGCGACCGGACCGCCCGTTCTCTTCGTTCGCCGTCCGTCTCCGTGCCCCCGCGGGCGTACGGCTGTTCGGCCGGCTGCACGTCACCACTCAGATCGCCGCCTTGACGAGGCGGTTGACGCCACGCTGCTCCGAAACCTTGCGGGCCTCGGTGAACAACGAGACCAACGAATCCCCGGTCGACACCCCGGGCAGGTAGACGAACGCCCCGAGCTGGCGGGCCCAGAGCTCGTCCTCGAAACGATCCTCACGGCCGCAGACCAACAGCAACGTCGACGGACGGCTCGCGAACTCCTCGGCAACCGCGATCGCCTCGGCCGAGTCGCCCGCGACCGGATTGGCGAGATCGACGACGACCAGCTGGAACTCGCGATCGACCGCCTGCCGCAGTCCTTGGGACGACGCCGGCGTCTCGCACCCGCTCCAACCACTCAACTCGGTGACCGCCCCGAGCCGCTGCCGCAAGCCGGCATCGCCGGACATCACGAGGCAGGACAACTGCGGTCCGGCGAGGCGACCGCCCCACCCTTCCGGCTCCCGAGTCTTGACCGAATTCGACAGCTCTTCGGCTGTGATGCCCAACGCAACCATCATCATCATGATGCCCCTCCTGTTAGGCGGATGGTCCCGCCACGACTGAACTCAGCCTCTCTGCACGCCCGTCGTTCCGGCCCCTCGTCTCTGCCACCCGCAGCACGGACCCGACAGACGGACCCATGCCACGAGCGGCCTGCTCGGGCAGACCGGCAGCCCCGGCTCACGGCGACCGGCGAGCCCTTTCGAGACTCCCCGGCCGTCGCTCCTCGCGGCGGAATCACCTAAGGCACCCCTCGTGCCAAACACGCTGGGACATTCGAAAAACCGGAGGATCTGCAAAAACACCGATGAAAACGGTGAACATCGCGCCCCGGGGGTCGGATCGGCGAGATGGCCCCGGCCTCACCATCTTGGTGAGACGCGGGCGCCGGGGATGCCGGTCCGGGGATGAGAGGGCGTTTTTTGCGGGAAAAAACGCGGTTTCACCAAGATCGTGAGGCTCTCACCGTTTTGGTGAGACGGGAGAAAGCGGTTTTCCCCGAAAAAACAGCGTGAATCGATTGTCCGGTCGTGGCGGCCTGCCGTAGGTCAGGCGCTCCCCGGCGGATCGAGCCACTCCCGCAGATCGATGCCGAGAAACCGCGCCAGTGACTCGATCCGCGCTCCGTAGATGGAGAGCAGTTCGGGCCACAGGCTGTCGCGCAGCGGCTCCGGCGTTCCGCCGAACACCCGTTGCCGCAGCTCCGCGGGGGGCGCGGCGAAGCGGGCGACGCCGAGGTGGTCGCAGCACGCCGCCGCGACTCCATCGGGGTCGGCGGCGATCGCCTCGTAGCGGAGGACGAGCAGCTGCGAAGCCGGGTAGTGCGACAGCCAGGCCCGCAGGCAGGTCTCGTAGTCGCCGCGGGCGAGCGAGCCGGCCGAGCGGAAGTGGTCGCAGAACCAGCGGTCGGAGGCCTCGTCGATCCGCATCTCCGCCCGGCCGACCGCCATCTTCGCACTCGACCAGGCGCGCTGGATCGGATTGCGGATCAGGTAGATCAGCCGCGCGGCAGGAAAGGCGGCGTGGACCTCGGCGATCACCGCCGCCGGAAGGATCGCGTAGGCGGGGGTGATCTCGCCGGCGCGGCGTGGATCATCGCCGGCGAACAGGCCCCGGTACCAATCGAGGCCGAGGTGCCGCTGCTGGTCCCAGAAATGGACCTCCTTGACACCGGGAAACCGCACCTCCGGGTGCCGACGGAGCACCTCGTAGAGCCACGACGTCCCCGACTTCTGGGCACCGATCCCGAGAAAGTGGAGCATGCGGCGTGTATACAAGCCCCCGGCAGGCCGACGGAAGCCCAGCCTCCCCCCGGCCTGCCGCCACCGGCGGTTCCCCGGGCGGCCGCACCCGCGACGAGGCCCCGCATGTCCAGCGACGACACTCCCCCGCGCCGGCGGCCGATCCAGGAACTGCTCCCGGCCTGGTTCACCGATCGGCTCGCCGCCGAGCCGTGCCGGCTGGCGCTGCTGCTGGTGACGAAGCAGGTGCTGGTCGTCGACCGGATCCGCGCGGTGCGCGAGAGCCCGACGGGCGCCGTGTGGATCGACGCCGAGGTGATGGTGCCCCACCGCAAGGACGGGTTCCCGTGGGGACACTTCCCGGTGATCAAGTCGACGCGGCCCGACCGGGCGATGTGCTCGATCAACGCCTCACACGTCGTCGCGGTGGTGGAGGTCGATCCCTGGGAACTGCCGCCGCTCGAACCGCAGCCCGAGTAGGTGGGCGGCGCGGGTGTCAGGCCCTCGCCCCCGGCAGGACCGGCGCTGGGCGCTGCGTCTCGGGGTGCAGCCACTTCGTCGCCGGCTCCCCGTGGTCGCGGAGGAGACTTACGGTCGATCGCCGTATCATTCCCCGCTCGACGAAGCCTTGAAACCGCGCACGACATTCCCGGAGAGAGCATGACCACGCCCGTCGCTGAAGCATCGGTGTCCAAGGAACTGGCGGGCATCGCGCTGGCCATGCAGACGGAACGCACCGGCCATGCCCCGAAGGCGGTGACCGTGGTCACCGGCCCCGAGACGGTGGTCGTGACGCTCCACGAAGCGCTGACGCCGGCGGAAAAGCTGCTCGCCCGGTCCGCGGCCGGAGCAGCGAAGGTCGAGGAATACCACCGTGCCCTGTTCGCCGTCTCCTGCGACGAGCTCCGCCGGGAGGTCCAACGGCTCACCGGCCAGCGCGTCCGCGAGGCGGCGGTCGTCGTCGAGCCAGCCACCGGCGCGATCGTCCACTCCTTCACCAGCGGCACGCTGGTGCAGATCTTCCAGCTCGAACCACGCGTCGCCACGCCGCCGGCTCCCGCGGCCGGCAAAGCCTGACACTCCCGGTCGGGAAGCGCTCAGGTCCGCCCGGCCGCCTCTCAACGGCCGTCGCGCGGTTCGGCCGGACCGCGCAGCGACAACAGATACGCCAGCAGGTGGCGCATGTCGTCGGCCGACGTCGTGTCGTGAAAGTTGGCCGGCATCAGCGACAGCGCCGACGGACGGCGCTCGTCGATTTCCGCACGCGCGACCGCGAACTCCTTCCCCTGGTTGTCGGCGCAGACCAGCGCGTCGGGCGTCTCGTGGACGACGATCCCGGCCAGCACGCGCCCGCCGGTGGTGAGGATCGTCGTCACCCGGAAGGCAACGTCGACGTTGCGGTTGGGATCGAGGAGGTCCTCGGCGACCCGGTCGAGGCCGCGGTTGCCGATGCCGTCGAGTTGCGGCCCGACCTTCGCCCCTGCACCGGCCACCTGATGGCACTGGACACAGTGCTTGCCGAACAGCGCCTTCCCCGCGGCGGCATCGCCGCCATGCTGACGATAGTCCTGACGGCGGTCGTCGATGATCTGCGCCAGTGCCGCGTCGTCGGCCGGGGCGGTGGCGGCGAGGCGCTCGACGCGCTCACGGAGCGGCCCGGCGCGAAGGCCGGCCAGCCGCGCGGCCACCGCCGGCTCGACGAGCAACCGGGCCGAGCAACGGCCGCGCTCGACCGCATCGGCGAGCACCCGGCAGCCGGCGTCGTCTCCCGCCAGCCGGAGGGCGATTTCGCGCTGGTCGGAGGCCCGTGCCGTGCGGAGGAGATCATGGAGGATCGCCACGGAGGCCTCGCCGTCACGGGCCGCGATCAGTCGGGCCCCTTCGGCCCGCGCCGATTCGGTCGCATTGGGGAGCGTGAGCACCAGTGCCAGCGCGTCGAGCCGGGAATCGGGTGCCAGCGCACCGAGCGCACCTGCCACCGCGACGCGCGTCGCCGTCGCCGCCGGCACGTCGGTGAGCAACAGCGCCAAGGGCGCGGCCAGACCGTCGAGACCGAAACCGGCCGCCAGCGCCGCGGCCGACTGGCGGGCCGTGTCGGAGGCGCCGGGATCGAGGCGGGGATCGGAAAACCTCCCCACGGCCAGCCACGCATAGGCGCCGCCGTCGTCGCCGTCGACCACCTCGACCACCACGCGCCTGCCCGCGATGTCGGCGGTGTCCCAGGCGACCGGCTGGGCGATGTCGTTTCGCGGCGGGGAGGCGGTGCGGAGGATCTCCTCGGTCATGGCATCGCGGAGGCGGATCAGGTTTTTTCCCTGCGGGCCGTGCTCCGGATGGCCGTCGTGCCCGGCGAGGAAAAATGTCAGCTCTCTGCCGACGGCGAACGGCTCGGAGCGGAGGACGCCGGTCGACTGCTCGCCGCGCGCGGTGCTGACGCGAAATGGGGCGGCGACGCCATCGGCCGACGGCCGCTCGCGGACCGGCCACGCCTCGCTCGACCCGCTCCGCCCCGGCAGCGGCGCGACGGACCAGTCGAGGGCCGCCGGCAGATCGCGCGGCCGGCCGGTGCCATCGAGATCGAGGAGCTGGCGGGCGACCCTGTCGGCCCAGGTGACCACCGCGGGCGCGGCCCGCTGCCCTTCGCGGGCGAGCGTCGCCCGCACCGTCTCGAGCAGCCGCACCTGAAACGGCAGGTCGGAGGCGAAGCGCTCCTCGACCACGGCGGCGAGACGGGCAAGACCGGCCGCCGAGGCGTGGGTGGCGGCATGCTGGACCAGCGCCGCGAGCCTGTCGCGGGAGGCGGGATCGGTCCCGGGGATCCCGCCGCTGGCGAGAAAGGCGGCGATCGCGTCGCCGGCCGGCTCCGAGTCGAGCCCGAGGCAGACGTCGGCGATCACTTCCTCGCGCGGGCTCCCCGCCATGGCGGCCACCGCTGCGGTGAGCGACGATTCGTCGCGGAGCCGGGAGCGGAGCGCGAGGCGCAGGGCGTGGCGGAGGTGAACGTCGGCCGGAGCGCCGCCCCGGATGGCGTCGGCAAGGGCCGCGACGAGCGTGGCGCCACTGCCGCCGTCGATCGCGGCCGGCAGGCGAGCGGCCGCCAGCGCGGCAGCCCGGCGGACGAGCGGATCGCCGTCGCGAAGCGCCTCGCAGACAATCGCCATCAGCCCGGCCGGATCGCCGACCAGGGTCGACCCGGCGATCCGCAGCGAGTGCTGGCGGAGCACGGCGTCGGAGTCCCGCGCCAACCTGCCGAGCGCGACGGCGTCGAGCAGCCCCAGCCGGGCCTGGCACCATCCGGCGGCGGCGCGGGCCACCGCGGGCGCGGTCGTGTCGGCGGCGAGCGCGGCCAGCGGCGGCGCGAGGGCAGCGGCGGCGCCCCCCACGATCCGCTCGCGAGCCAGCTCGCGCCGCGTCCGGTTGGCATCGCGCAGGACGGCGACGAGCTCGTCGGGAGGGAGAATATCGAGGCGGGTCGACGCCAGCAGCGGCGTCGGTGGCACGCCTGCACCGCGGTAGGAGATCCGCCAGATCCGCCCGCTGGTCCGGTCGCGCCCCGGGTGGTCGAGCGGCACCTCGTAATGGCCGATGATCCGGTTGTAGAAGTCCGCGACATACAGCGCGCCGTCGGGGCCGAGGCGCAGGTCGACCGGGCGAAACCAGGGATCGGCCGCGGCGAGGAGGTCGGGCTCCTCGACGGCGCGGACGGTCGCGCCGTCACGCACCAGACGGTTGCGATTGATCCGGCTGGTCATGACGTTGCCACCGAAGCAGTTGCCGCGGTACTCGGGCGGGAAGCGGACGTCGTCGTAGATCGCCAACCCGCCGATCGCCGTCGACCCGTGGAGGTGGTCCATCACGGCGGGCACGAAGCCGAGTCCGTCGTGCGGCCGGCCGAAGCTCTCGTAGCGCCCCTCGCGGAGCAGCAGCGTGACCGGCTTGGTGTGGCAGTCGGCGGTGAACAGGTCACCCTGCTCGTCGAAGTCCATGCCGAACGGATTGACCTGCCCCCAGGTGAAGTGCTCGATCCGGCTGCCGTCGGGGCGGAACCGGAACGTGTTGCCCGACTGCATCGCAATCGAGTGGCCGTCGGTCCCGGCGACGGTCGACTCGTTGTTGAACCCGTGGCAAGCGTAGATCCATCCGTCGGGGCCGCGGCGGAAGGCGTTGCACATGCCGTGCGTGTCCTTCTGCCAGCCGAGCGGACCGTAGAGCACCTTGCGTTCGTCGGCGCGGCCGTCGCCGTCGACGTCGCGGAGGTGCCAGATGTTCGGGATGCTGAAGCAGATCACGCCGTCGGCGACCGGCAGGAGGCCGATCGGGATGTTGAGCCCGTCGGCAAACGTCGTCGACTCCTCCCACACGCCGTCGCCGTCGCGATCGGCGAACACCTGGATGAAATCCTGCCCCGGCCGGTCGGCCGGCGCGGCATACGGGTACTCGCGCGAGCAGCTCACCCACAGCCGGCCACGGTCGTCGCAGGCGAGGTTCATCGGCTTGGCGATCCGGTCCTCGGCGGCGACCAGCTCGGCGACGAACCCCGGCGGCAGCGTGAACCCCGCCCGCTCGTCGGCCGGCGACAGTGGCGCGGTGGGGCGGACGTGCGAGGCAAACGGATCGTCGCGCTCGGCCGCGGCGGCACGCTGCGCGGGGCCGACAAGCGCGAGTGCCGCGGCGAGGGCAACGCAGGATCGGGCGAAGCAACGCGTGCGGTCAAATGGCCAGGCCACGGCACACACTCCGGGAATACGCGGGCAGCCCACCGAAACCACCGTGAATGGTAGCCCACCGGCGTGTGGCGGTCGCCACCGGCCGCATCGGGCGGCCGATCACCCTGGTCGTGGGTTTCTATCGTCGGATCGCGTCTTTGCGCTCGACGACGAACGACTGCCCGGCCCAGCTGTACTGCAGATAGGGCACGATTTGCCATTCGCGGCTGGCCGTGAAAAACTCGATCGCGGCACGGCGCTCACCGGCGGCCTCGGTCGCCGACCAGCAGAAGTAGTCGTCGAAGGCAATGATCATGCCGTGCTTGAGCCGCGGTTCGAGGAACCGAAGCACGTCCATCGTACTGGAGTACATGTCACAATCGACGTACGCCAGCGCGATGTTCCGGGGCTCACCACCCCGCCAAGCGGCGGAAGCGAATCGGAATAAAACCCGGGCACCGTCTGATACGCATCGCGTGGCAACCCTTGGGCGGCGCACTGCCGATGGAATTCATCCAAGCCAGTGCACATCGCCTTCTCACGCCACTGAGGATGCGAATCCCGCTCGTCGGCCGCGGGCGGCAGGCCCTCGAACGAATCAAACGCCCACAGCCGGCAGTTGATCCCGAACCGCCGCAGTGAGTGATACGCCAGCGCGAACGTCCGGCAGCCATGGCAGCCGAACTCGACGTAGTCGCCGTCGATCCCGTTGAACTGGAGCGCGTGGGCGGCATTGTTGAGGAAAATGCTTCGCGAATACCGCTCGTAGACAGTCGGGTGGAGCATCACCCGGTGAACGAAAGCATCTACCACGGCGCGAGAGGCATGGCGGACGAAGGCTGGCAGTCGCATGATGGGCGCTCCTCGGGAGCGATACCTTAGGTCTTCCATCGGGCGTTCCGCAAGCAGTCCGACGCCCGCCCGGGAGCCGGCCTTTTTGGTGGCCCCCAACCGGCCGAGCGACGACCAACTCGGTCGACGCGGCGGCGATCGCTCAGCCCTCCGGCGTGATCGACCCGCGGGCGGCCTCGAGGCGGCCTGCCACGTCGACATCGACCGCGGCGCCGAGCCTCCGAGCCAGATCGAGGCACCCCGGCCAGTCGATCGAACCGCGCTGCGCGGCGATCAGGCCGCGGATGTCCTGCTCGTCCTGCGGTCGGCCAGCGAGGGCCTTCATCACGAGAAGATCCTCGGTCACGACCACGGGCACACGGACGCCGCCGATCACGATCGGTGCCGCGCGGCCGACGGCCTGTCGCTCGAAGCCCGACATCCCGATCGCGGCGTCCAACCTGATACCCGTCGTGCGATGACGAAGGGGGAGGATGAACGACCGCGCGACCACCTCCTCCACGCCCGGGAACAGTGGCTCGAACGGCGTGGCAGCGATCTCTCGCACGAGCCGCAGCGCCCGTTCGACATCGGCGAGAATCACCACATCGACATCGACCGTCATCCGCGGCTGCCCGCGGAGCGCCACCGCCAGTCCGCCGATCAGGGCGAAGGCGATTCCGCGAGCCTCGAACATCGCCGCGGCATCAGCGAGCGTCGGCCACAGGGCCGGTTCCATGGTTCGCCTCGTCGAGGCTGCGGAAGGCTCTCACCTGCTGCATGCGTTCGGAGAGCGTCTCCCGCCATGCCCGCTCGTCCACCGCCTGCCAGTCTCCCGCCGCGAGACGCACCGCGCGGATCGTCGTGAGCAGGTCATCAGCCACGGCGAGGCGCGCGGCAGGCGAGAGGGTGGCGACCCACGCGGCATCCCGGTTTTGGATCGTTTCCGTGCACACCGCGTCGAACAACGCCCACCGCTGACCAAACCCGAGCGGCACGAGATCGGCGTCGCGGGGGAGGTCGTCGTTTTCGGGCATGATGGCGAGTATACCGCTCGACACTCCGATGCCAGCGTCGATCCCGGCTCTTTTCTCGTCAAGGCGCCCCGGCGAGCACCCCCACGAGCCGTGCCGGCATCGCCATCTTGGCATCGAGGGCGGAGACAATCACTTCGTCCACTGCCCGCTACGGCTGTCCGGCGACATCCAGCCATCCCCACAGGTACCGGCAGGCGAAACTCCGATACGGGCGCCAGGTATTCGCCACCGTCACCACGCGCGATTCATAGCGCGCCTTGGGGATGCCGTAGAGCGCGACGATGGCCCTGCGCAAGCCCGCATCCGCGATGGAAAAAACATCCTCCCGCTCGAGGGCGAAGATCATGAACATCTCGACCGACCAAGGTCCGAACCCCTTGATCGCAAGCAACGTGCGATGGGCCTCAGCGTCTGCCAGTCTGCGGATCACGGCGAAGTCGAGCTCCTTCCGGACCGTGCGCTCGGCGGCTTCAAGAATGAACGCCGCCTTGTTTCGGCTCAGGCCGCAGCCGCGGAGGCTCGCCAGGGAGAGCGTGGCAACATTCCCGGGTTGCCACGACCGGCGCAGTGCCCGGACGCGCTTCCAGATCGAAGTGGCGGCGACGGAGGAGAGTTGTTGGCCGGTGATGATCCGGCAGACGGTCTCGAAGTCGGTCCGCTCGCGGTAGTAGCCAGGCAGGAGCCCGACCTGTGCCATGACGCGTCGCATGACCGGGTCGCGGCCGAGAACGCGACGGTAGCCTGGAGCGGGTGTCATCGGCCGTGATCTCGGTTTCTTCGTCGGCTGAGGGGCACATGCCATACGCGGAGTGTGCACCACTGGCCAACGCCACGAAACCTCGGCGGCGGGCGCCGGTCCAATGCGCGAGCGCCTCGCGGGTCGGCTCGGCGGAGCACACGTGCCTCGGCTGCCCTGGGAGGTCAACGCGCGTTTTTGCTTGCGGTTGTAGGACAACCGTCGGTCTCCAGCCGCATAGCGGGCCGTCTGGGATGCGCACGGCATTGCCGAAGTCAGGTCGTGCGTTCACGTGATCAAACGCGACCACGCAGCGGCCGAACCCGCACGCGATTGGCCTCGACGACACAGAACGTCCCGCTCACACCGATTTCCTTCTCGGCTGCCAGCAGTTCCTTGACCCGGTCGAGAAACATCTCGGGCGACGACGAGGGAAAACGAAAGAGGACGACGCCACACGAAGCGGGAAGGCCCCAGTGAAAGGCAAGCTCACCGAAGTCCTTGTCGCAGGTCAGGACGACACGGGACTCTCGCTGGGCGGCCTCGAGCAGCGCGGCGTCGGACTGGCTGGGCAAGCTCGTCCTTGCCCAAAGCACGTCATGCCCTACCTACCGTAACCACCGCACGGCGATACCCGGGAAATCCTCGTCTGCGAGAAACTGCATGCCTGCCTGCTCTCATTCAGGGGAGGCAAGAGCCACAACGCGCTCCGACTTCAGGATCTCGGTCGCGTAGAAGAGGCACGCAGAAATGTCGTCATGTGTCAGGCCGGGGTAGTTCCCGATGATCTGCTGCTCAGACCAACCGGTAGCCATGAGTTCGACGATCTTCTCAACGGCTAGTCTTGTGCCTTTGATGACCGGCTTTCCACCGAGAATGCCCGGGTCAAACCTGATGCGGTCCTGCCAGTTCATCACGACGACTCCTCAAAGGAAGATCCGACGATCAAGTGACCGGGCCGGATCCTACACAAAGCCAGCAACCACCGAATTCTACCGCGCATGCCCCAAGCGACCTCACCGGCAAGCAGTACGTCTACGTCTGGGCGGACGGGATCCACGTGAGCATCCGCCTGGAAGACCCGGCCAATCCGAAGCAGTGCCTGCTCGTGCTCATGGGAGCGATGGCCGACGGCCGGAAGGAATTGATCGCCGTCATCGACGGCCTCCGTGAGAGCAAGCCGAGCTGGCTCGAGCTGCTCCTCGACCTCCAGAACCGTGGGCTCTCTATCCCGCCGACGATCGTCGTCGCCGATGGTGCCCTCGGCTTCTGGGCCACCTTGCGGGAGGCCTACCCGACGACGCGTGAGCAACGCTGCACGAGTCCACAAGACCGCCAACGTCATCAACTCCATGCCCAAGGCGATCCAGCCCAAGGCCAAGGCCGACCTGCACCAGATCTGGCTCGCAGAGACCAGGGAGATGGCCAACAAGGCCTTCGATCACTTCCTCCTGGAGTACGGCGTCAAATACGACGCGACATGTACACTCCTGGCGAAGGACCGCGACGTGCTCCTGGCCTTCTACAACTTCCCAGCCGAGCACTGGAGCCACCTCCGCACCACCAACACCATCGAGAGCACCTTCGCGACGATCCGATTGCGGCATCGCCGCACAAGGCAGTGGCTCGAGGGCCCTCCCAAGGCAGCACCCCGTGTAGTATCGGGTGTAGTCGAAAAAGTCACCTTGGACAAGAAGTTCGCAACACCCTCTCAAGCAAGCACACGCGCCCGTAGCTCAGTCGGATAGAGCATGGGATTTCTAATCCCAGGGTCGGTGGTTCGATCCCACCCGGGCGCAGTTCGAATAGCCCTCGTCGAGCACCTGCCATGGCCACCGTCGCGATCACCGACGCCACGTTTCCCGCGCTCGATGTCGAGGAGGAGATCCTCGCCGCTGCCGGAGCGCGGGTCGTCCGCGGCACCGACCCGAGCCCCGCGGGACTGGCGGCGCTGGTCGCCACCGCCGACGCCGTGATCACGCAATTCGCCCGCGTCGATGCCGGCGTGATCGGTGCGATGGAGAGAGCGCGGGTGATCGTCCGCTACGGGATCGGCGTCGACAACGTCGACCTCGACGCCGCCCGGGCGCGCGGGATCCCCGTCTGCAACGTCCCCGACTACTGCATCGACGAGGTCGCCGACCACACGCTGGCGTTCATCCTCGCCGCCACCCGCCAGGTGGTGCCCAACACGCTCACGATCCGCGACGGTCGCTGGGGCCTGGCCACCGACCTCGCCCTGATGAAGACGCTCCGCGACCAGACCGTCGGCCTCCTCGGCTTCGGGCGGATCGGCCGCGAAGTCGCCGCCCGCCTCGCGCCGTTCAAGTGCCGGCGGCTGGTGTGCGACGCGTTCGTGCCCCCCGATTCGATCCGGGCCGCCGGGTGCGAGCCGGTGGCACTTCCCGAGCTCCTCGCCGGATCGAGCATCCTCTCACTCCACTGCCCGTCGACGCCGGCGACTCGGCGGATCATCGACACCGCGGCGCTGGCGCGGCTGCCCGCCGGCGCGATCCTCGTCAACCTCGCCCGCGGCGATCTGGTCGACACCGCAGCCCTCGTCGCGGCACTCGAGTCGGGGCGGCTCGCGGCGGCGGCGATCGACGTCTGCGATCCCGAACCGATCCCCGCCGACAGCCCGCTGCGCCGGCTTCCAAACGTGACCGTGGCCGCGCACGTCGCGTCGGCGAGTCCGACGGCGGTGCGGACGCTGCGCGAGACGGCGGCGCGAAGTGCGGCCGCGGCACTCCGCGGCGAACTGCCGCCGAGCGTGGTCAATGGCGTGACCCGGCCGGTCGGCTGACGCGCCGAATCGACCCGTGGCCAAGGGACAACGCGATCGGCCATGCCCCGTGCGGCGTGGCGCTTCCCTGACCGATCCCGACGCGAGCGCCGCGACAGGAACCCGAGCGATGGACGCGATCGGCATCGACATCGGCTCGACGTCGATCAAAGGAGCGGTGCTCCATGTCGACTCGCGCTGCCTCGGCACGCCCGTCGCGCGTCGCTTTCCGGCACCGCTCGCCGGGCTGCCGGCAGGCCATGTCGAGATCGAGCCCCACGCGGTCAGCGATACGGTCGCCGACGTTCTGACCGAGCTGGTCGCCGCCCACCCGGGTGTCGGTGCGGTCTACCTGTCGAGCCAGATGGGAGGGCTGCTGCTCCTCGACGGGCATGGTCGGCCGCGTACGAATTACCTGTCGTGGCGCGACGAGCGCTCGGCCGCCGGGGAAGCGGGTTCGACGCTCGCCCTCGTCCGCGCCGCCTGGGAGCGCCACGGCGATCTGCTGACCCTCGGCAGTGAATTACAAGCGGGGTCGGCGACGAGCCTGGCGGCATGGCTCGCCACCCACGGTCACCTTACCGACGGAGCGACGCTGGCCGGGATCGGGGAGGCGGTCGCCGCGGGCTTGGTCGGGGAAGGGGTGCCGATGCATGCCACCGCGGCGATCGGCCTGCTCGACCTCGAGCGGGGCGGCTGGCACCACGCGGCACTTGGGCGGATCGGCCTGGAGTCGCTGCACCTCCCGGCGCTGGCGACGAGCGAAGCGCCGGTGGGAACGACCGTCGTCGCCGGGCGGCGGCTGGAGGTCCATGGGCCGTATGGCGATCAACCGTGTGCCCTGCGCGGCGCGGGGCTCGCCCCCGACGAGCTGTCGCTCAACATCTCGACCGGATCACAGGTCAGTCGCCTCGCGCGGGCGTTCGCGCCCGGCCCCTACCAGACCCGCCGGGCGTTCGGCGGCATGTTTCTCGACACCGTCACGCACCTCCCGGCGGGGCGGTCGCTCGAGCTGCTCGTCGACCTGCTCGTCGACGTTGCCGCTGCCGAGGGAGTTTCGCTGACGGCCCCGTGGGAGTCGATCCAACGGCGCGTCGCGGCGGTCGCCGACACCGACCTCGACGTCGATTTGGCGTTTTTCCCGGGGCCGCTCGGCACGCACGGGTCGGTGCGCGGGATCACGACCGGGAACCTCACGGTCGGGTCACTGTTTCTCGCCGCCTACCGGGCGATGGCCGACGCCTACGCATGCGTCGCCGCGCGCTTCGGTCCGGTCGCCTGGCGGGAGGTCGTGGTCTCCGGTGGCCTCGTCCGCCGGACGCCGCGGTTGCGGGCCCTCTTGGCGGAGCGGTTCGTCGCGCCGCTCCGGGAATCCCCCGAGGAGGAGACCCTGCTGGGCCTCCTCGACATCGCCTGCGAGAATGCCCCCGCCCCGTAAGCCCGGAGGAAAGGTCATGCACGGACGACTGCGGTTCTCCTCGGTCGCGGCGCTGGTGATCGCCGCTGCCAGCCTGCGCGTGGTCGGCACGCCGGCGGCCGACGGGCCGACGCGCTTCGTCGATCACTCGCTGCTGATCGCCCCCGAATACCCCTGCACCTGGCCGAGCCATCCGTTCCCGCGGTTCGCGCTGGTTCACCAGCGCACGATCGGCCCCGAGTCGGCCTACAACGTCGACACGCTGCTGATCGACGGCAACACCGGCACGCAGCTCGACGTGCCCCCGCACTCGGTCGCGCGGCCGGAGCTCGGGCGTGAGAAATCGGGCCCGCTCGGTCTGGCGACCACCGACCGGATCGAGGCGTGGCAGTTCGGCGGCGAGGCCTGCGTGGTCGACGTGCGCGACCTGCTCGACAAGGCCCCGCCGGGCACGAGCCCCCTGGTGACCCCCGACCGGGTCGAGCGCTTCGAGCGCGAGCACCGCCCGGTGGGGCGCGGCGACGTCGTGCTGTTTCGCAGCGACTATTCCGACCGTTACTACCGGCCGCTGCCGGAAGGGCGGCGGTTCATCGCCGACGTCCTCGATCGCAAGGCGCCCGGCTACCCCGACCCCGATCCTGACTGCATGGACCTGCTCGGCAAGCGCGGTGTCCTCGCAGCCGGCACCGACAGCGCGAGCATGGGGCCGCTCCCCGACCTCGCCGAGCCGACGCATTACGCCGGGCTGAAGTACGGGATGATCTGGACCGAGGGGGCGACGAATCTCGGGGAGCTGCCCGCCGTCGGCGCCTTCTATTGCTTCCTCGGCCCCAAGCACCAGGGCGGCCCGTATGGCGAAGGGCGCGCGTTTTCGATCGTCGGCGGCGATCTGCCGCGCCGGCTGATCGACGCCTGCCGCAACGGGCGTGCGATCGACCTGTCGCCGACGCTCTCCGCCGACTGCCCGGTCACGTCGCCGGGACTCGGCACCGGCAACCACCGCCAGCCCTACCTGCGCGTCGACTTCCTCTATTCCGACTATCTCGACATGTGGCACCACGGCCACCTCATGGACGCCGCCGCCGGCACCCACCTCGTGCCGCCGGCCTACGCACTGCCCCCCGCCGGTGCGGCGGTCGCTCTGGCGCCCGAGGTCCGCGGCTGGCTCGAGGACTACGAGCGCCGTTACGGCCCGCGCGGCACCAGCTCGCAGACCACCGAGCAGGTGCCGATCGACCAGACCTGCGGCGAGGCCCGCGTGATCGACGTGCGGGCGCTCGCGGGTTCGACCGACGCCGCGAGCTGGCCGCGTTCGCCGGAGATCACCGTCGCCACGATCGAGGCCTTCGAGGCGGCGCACGGCGGCCTGCGACCGGGAGAGATCGTCATCTTCCGCACCGACCATGTCGACGGTCACCTCGCGGCGTCGCGGACCGACCCCGGCATGTGGGCGGCGGCGCTCGCCGGCAAGGCCGAGGGCTGGCCCGCCCCTGGGCCGGCGGCGATCGAGTACCTGGCCGCGAAGGGGATCCGCTGTGTCGCCACCGATGCCCCGGACCTCGGCGGCGTCGAGCCGAAGCGCGCCGCCCACGTCTACTGGGCCCTCGGCAGCCGGGGGATGGCGGGCGTCGAGTTTCTCGCCAACGTCGCGGCGGTGCCGCCGCGCGGCGCCTACTTCCTGTTCGCCGCCGTCAAGATCCGCGATTGCCATGCAGGACCGGGGCGGGCGATCGTGCTCTTCGACGCGCCGGCCGGCCAGACGAGCGGGGGTCGGGATGGCCGCTGACCTCGAGCGCGCCACGTTCCGCACCGTCGCCTGGCGGATCGTGCCCTTCGTCTGCCTGTTGTACGTGCTCAACATCCTCGACCGGGCCAACGTCGGCTTCGCGCGGCTGGCGATGCAGGACGACCTCGGGCTGTCGAAGGAGGCGTTCGACCTCGGCTACGGGATGTTCTACGTCGGCTACCTGCTGTTCGAGGTGCCGAGCAATTTCCTCCTCCGCCGCTACGGTGCCAGGCGCTGGATCGCCCGGATCATGATCAGCTGGGGGCTGGTCTCGGCGGCCACGATGCTGGCCCGCGACACGACCACCTTCTACGCGCTGCGGATCCTCCTCGGGATCGCCGAGGCGGGGTTCTTTCCCGGGATCATCCTCTACCTCGGCGACTGGTTCCCCGACCGGCAGCGGGCGAAGATGACGGCGTTCTTCATGCTCGCGATCGGCCTCTCGAACGTCGTCGGCAATCCGCTCTCGGGCTGGATCATGGACACCTTCGACGGCGTCGCCGGGCTCCACGGCTGGCAGTGGCTGTTCCTCCTCGAGGGGCTGCCGACGGCGCTGGTCGGCGTGGCGGTGCTGTGGTGGCTCGACGACGGGCCGAACACGGCCCGCTGGCTCCCTGCCGAGCAGCGCGACTGTCTGCTCGGCTGCCTGGCGCGCGAGGACGCCGCCCGGCGCCGCCGCCATGGCGCCGGCCACTGGGAGGCGATGCTCCAGCCGCGGGTGTGGTGGCTGATCGCGCTGTATTTCACCGTCGCCGTCGGCACCAACGCCGGCGGCGCCTATTTCCCGACCCTCGTCAAGGAGCGTCACGCCGGCGCATCGAACCTCACGATCGGCCTGCTGACGGCGCTGCCGCACCTCTGCGCCGTGGTCGCGATGTCGCTGGTCGGGATCAGCTCCGACCGCTCCGGCGAACGGCGTTTCCACCTCGCCGGCGCGGCCCTCGTGGGAGCCGCCGGCTGGGCGCTCGCCGCCGTGGCGCCGACACCGGCACTCGCGCTGGTCGGCCTGTGCCTGGCCCAGGCGGGGATGATGAGCATGCTGCCGGTGTTCTGGACGATCCCCGGCACGTTCCTCTCCGGAGCCGCGGCCGCCGGCGGGATCGCGCTGATCAACTCGGTCGCCAACATCGGCGGGTTCTTCGGGGCGACGATCCTCGGCACCTTCGGCATCCCCGCCGTCGCGGCGCTGCTCGTCGGCGGTGCGCTCCTCGCCGCGCTGACGCGACTCGAACCGACCCCTGCCAGCGATCACGAGGAGGAACCGCGTGACTGACGGCCTGTTCGATCTCTCCGGCCGGGTGGCGGTCGTCTCCGGGGCGGCGCAGGGACTCGGCCGGGCGACCGCGCTGGCGCTGGCCGCCCACGGCGCCGACGTCGTCCTCGTCGACCGCAACCTCCCGGGCGCCGAGACGACGGCTGCCGAGATCGGCCGGCTCGGCCGACGGACGCTGGCGCTGGCGACCGACGTCGCCGATCCGACGGCGATCGCCGGACTGTTCACCCGCGTGGACGAGGTGTTCGGGCGCGTCGATTTCCTCGGCAACATCGCCGGCGACGGCCACCTCGCCTCCCCTGAAGACCTGGCGATCGCCGACCTGCGGCGGGTGCTCGAGAATCTCGTCGTCGGCCGGTTCGCGATGTGCCAGGAGGCGGGGCGGCGGATGCTCGCCCGTGGCCAGGGCTCGATCATGAACATCGGCTCGCTCGCCTCGTCGACGGCGCTGGGGCGCGGTCACGCCGCCTACTCGATGGCGATGGGGGCGGTGGTGCAGATGACCCGCGAGCTGAGCACGGAATGGTCGCACCGCGGGGTGCGCGTCAATTGCGTCGCCCCGGCGCAGGTCGTCAACCCGAGCCTCGGGGCGCGGATGACCGCCGACCCCGGCCTCGAGGGGCGGTTCCTCCACGGCATTCCCGCCGGCCGCCTCGGCCAGCCCCGCGACATCATGGGGATCGCAGTCCTGCTCGCCTCCGATGCCTCGGCCTGGATCACCGGCGCCGTGATCCCGCTCGACGGCGGCAACCTCGCGATGAACGCCGGCGGCACACCGGGACACGAGCGGCAACCGGTCCAGCCGTTTCGCGCGGAGCGCTGACCGCCCGCGGCAGCGGCGCCCGGCGACCCGGCATCAGGCGTCGGCCGGCCCGCCGGCATTCGCTGCGCCGTCGCCCGGGGCCGGCCCCGAAAACAGCACGAGGATGCTCGGCAGCACGAGGAAGTCGGCGACCAGCGCCGCGGTGATCGCGAAGATCGACAACCCCGCGAACACGCGCAGCGGCGGCAGCCGGCAGAACAGCAGCGGCGCCATCCCCGCCGCCAGCGTGGCCGCGGCGATCACCATCGCCCGGCCGCTCGTGTGGAGGACGCGCTCCACCGCGGCCCGGCGCGACAGGCCGGCGCGGCGGCCGGCGAGGAACGCCGCCATGAAGTGGATCGCGCTGTCGTCGGCGAGCCCCAGCGCGATGCTGAACGTGACGGCGCTGGCCAGCCGCAGTGGCTCGCCGAACGCCACCAAGACGGCGCTGGTCGCCAGCATCGGCAGGAGATTGGGGAGGATGCATAACATCCCGTAGCGGACGCTACGGAAGGCGACGACGGTCATCGCGAGGATGATCCCGGCCGAGGTGAACAGGCTGGCGCGCGTGTCCTCGATGATCTGGTAGACGTTGCGGGCGGCGGTGACGGCCGACCCGGTGAGGCCGACTTCGAATCCGGGGTGGGCGGTCGCGACCGCGGCCAGGCGCCGCGACAGATCCTCGAACTGCGGCAGCAGGCGCGCGGCACCGACGTCGGGAACGTGGGCCGTGACCACGCCGCGGCGGAGGTCGGGGCGGAGGAAGCGGTGGAGGTGCCGCTCCGGCATCCGGTCGAGCTGGCGGACGGCGTCGCCGTCGATCACGCCGTCGCGGGCGAAGCCGGTGAGGAGCGTGCACGGCGAGAAGACGCCGTGAAGGTCGGGCGTCCGCGCCAGTTCGTCCTCGACGGCACGGATCACCGCGAGCACCTCCGGGGAGCCGATCTCCGTCCCCTCGGGCCACGCGACGGTCGCCGACACCAGCAGCGATCCGCCGAGTGTCTCGTCGCACAACCGCGTCACCGCGACGGTCGGATCGCCGGCGGGGAGCATCTCCAGCCAGCGGATGTCGCTGGCGAGCCGGAGGCTCGCGGCGGCGCAGACGACCAGCGCCACCAGCGCCACGGCGAGCGACGCCCGCGGGCGGGCGAGGCACACAAGCGCCAGCCGGCCGAGCCAGCCCGAGCCCGTCCCCTCACCTGCGGCGTCGGCGGCGGCGACGTCTTCGCCCGGGGGGGCGTCGGTGGTGCCCGCGGCGCGGGCCCCGGTCCCGGCCAGCGCCAGCAGCGGCATCACGGTGAGCACCGCCGCCAGCGCCAGGACGGTGCCGGTTCCCCCGGCGATCCCGAACTGCCGGACGCTGGCGATCTCCGCCACACCCAGTGCCCCGAAGCCGACGGCGGTCGTCGCCACCATCAGCACGCACGCCTGGCCGACCGTGACGAGCGTCCGCGTGAGCGCCGCGGCCGTGTTCAGCCCGGCGCGGCGGGCGTTGGAGTAGGCGACGATCAGATGGGCCGAGTCGCTGAAGCCGAGGACGAAGATCAGGCTGGGGAGGATCGTGTTGAGGCCGTTGATCCGCTGGCCGGTCCACCCCATCCAGCCGAGTGTCCACACGAGGCCCACCGCCGGCCCGGCCAGCGCCATGATCACCGCCCGCCAGTCGCGGAACGCGATCGCCGCGACGACGATGGTGGCCGCCGCCGACAGGGTGAGGATCCGGTAGAACTCCGACTGCACGGCACGGACGACGTCGACGCGCAGCGGCGGATGGCCGGCGAGCGTGACGCTGACCGGGCTGCCCGCCAGTTCCGTGGCGACGAGACCGCGGAGCCGATCGACCTGGTCCGCCAGCGGCCCGATGCCCCCGGGGGCGTCGCGGAGGCGGACGAGGATGAACAGCGTCGAGCCGTCGGGGGAGATCAGCTGGCCGGCGAGGGCCGGGTGGGCACGGGCCGCGGCGAACGCCGCGCGGAACCGCTCCGGGGTGAAGTTGTCGCGCGACCGGGGAAAGAGCGGAACCAGAGGCTGACCGACGCGGCGCGCGTCGAACGGGCTGGCGACGAACAGCACCCCGTCGTCGGCCCGGAACGCGTCGATCAGGCGGAGGACGCGCTCGATCGCGGGCACGTCGCCGGGGTCGAGACCGGTGACCGCGGCGAGGACGTCGGTGTCGTCGGGGCCGAACTCGGCGAAAAACCGGTCGAGGACGCGCCGGTCGTCATCGTCGCGGAGGATGAAGTTCCGCGGGTCCTCGTCGAAGTCGAGCCGGCCGAGACCGGCCGCCGCCAGGCAGGTGACCAGGACGACAGCGACGGCGAGGAACGGACTCCGGCGGAGGAGGAGGGCGGCGTACCAGTTCATGGGTGCTCGCGGCGGGAAACCGGCCCGGCGAACCCCCGAGCATAGCAGCCATGCCCTCGGACCGTCGCGCCACGGCGCTCGCCGGGCATCGCGGGGCGACGGCGCGCGACGCGATCGGTCCGCCCGCCGCGTTGGGCACCGCGCTCAGAACAGTTCGGAGATCGGCTCGCCGGCGTCGATGGCGGGCACCGGTCGGCCGGTGTGATCGAGAAAGTGCGCCTGGGGATCGGCCCCGAGCACCTTGTAGATCGTGGCATGCAGGTCGAACGGCGTCACCGGCCGCTCGCGCGGGCGTTCACCGCGGGCGTCGGTGCTCCCCACCACGCGCCCCCCCTGGATGCCGCCGCCGGCGACCAGCGCGAACATCGCGTGGCCCCAGTGGTCGCGCCCCGGCGTGCCCTTGGAGAGGGGCGGGCCGCCGTTGCCACCGTCGTTCATCTTCGGCGTCCGGCTGAACTCGCCACACAGCACGACCATCACGCGCTCGAGCTGGCCGCGCTCGGCGAGGTCGTCGAGCAACGCCGCCACCGCGGCATCGACCTCGGGGAGCCGGCTCTTCATCCCCGCCTCGAGATCCCAGTGGTGGTCCCAACCGCCGGAGTGGACGGTCACGAACGTGCAGCCGGCCTCGACCAGCCGGCGGGCGAGCAGCGTGCTCTGCCCGAAGCTCGTCCTCCCGTAACGGTCGCGGACGGCGGCGGGCTCCAGCCCGATGTCGAAGGCGCGCCGCGCCGCCGGGCTCGAGACGAGGTCGAGGGCCTGCGTCTGGAAGCGGTCGAGCGCCAGTCCCGTGCCACCGGTGTCGAAGCGCCGCCGCAGGCCGTCGAGCGCGTGGCGCAGGCCGGCACGGTCACCGAGCCGGCCGAGCGACAGGCTCTCGGGGGGCACGAGGTTGCGGACCTGGAAGGCGGCGGCGTTGGGATCGCCGTCGGTCTCGAACGGGTTCCACTGGGCGCCCAGGTAGCTGCCGCCGAAGTAACCGGGACGGAGCCCGACGCTCGAGGCATGGGGCACCGCGACGTAGGCCGGGATCCCCGGCTGGCGCGGGCCGCACTGCCGCGCGGCGATCGCCGCCACCGAGGGATTGCGGCCGGCGGTGTTGCTGCCGTTGGGACCGCCGCGGCCGGTGAGCAGGTAGTGGGCGGCAGTGAAGTGGTCGCCGTTGTCGTGGTGGAGCGACCGGATCAACGAGAACCGGTCGGCGACCCGCGCCTGGCGCGGAAACAGCTCCGTGATCTCGATCCCGGGGACGACCGTGCGGATCGGCCGCCAGATCCCCCGGTACTCCGCCGGTGCCGCGGGCTTGAGGTCGTAGAGATCGAGGTGGCCCGGACCGCCGTCGAGCCACAGCAGGATGCAGGCGGTGTCCTTGGCCGGGAGACCGGCCGCGCGCCCCGCTGCCCGTGCCTCGAGCACCCGCGGCAGACCGGCAGCCGCCATCCCGGCGACGCCGAGCTGCACGAAACTGCGCCGTGGCAGGCCATGCAAGGAGCCCCGCGCGACGCCGGTGGAAACCGACAGCATGGCCACCTCCCCGGCCGGGTCCCGAGGGGGTCGGCCGAGAAGAAGCCTACGCCGCCACGCGGCTGCCATTCAAGGCGGCGGGGCCGGCGCGCGACCACGCGGCGGAGTATCCTGGTGGCCCCTGTCGGCCGGGCCGGGGATTTCGGGAGCAACGCGATGGAAATGGCAACGGGTAACGGCGCGACTGCGGCCTTCGCGCGACTCTCGCTCGTGCTCCCGCCGCCACCCAAGCCCAAGGGGGTCTACAAGCCGCTGGTGATCGTCGAGCGGACGGTGCTCGTCTCGGGCCACGGCCCGCTCCTTCCCGACGGCACGCTCCTCCGCGGGCGTGTCGGCCGCGACCTCGACGAGGTCGCCGGGAAAGAGGCGGCCCGGCAGGTCGGCCTGGCGATCCTCGCCACGCTCGTCGCCGGCCTCGGCAGCCTCGACCGCATCGGCCGGGTGGTGAAGGTGCTGGGGATGGTCAACGCCACGCCCGACTTCACCCGGCACCCGGCGGTGATCAACGGCTGCAGCGAGCTGTTCGCGGCGGTGTGGGGACCGGATCACGGGATCGGCGTCCGCAGCGCCGTCGGCATGGCCTGCCTCCCCGACGACATTCCGGTCGAGATCGAGGCGGCGTTCGAATTGGCGTGAGGACCGCCCGCCGATGCCGGCCCAGCTCCTCACCGTCGCCGCGGCGATCGTCGCCTTGGTGGCGCTGGTCACGGCATGGCGCGTGCCGCCGTTCCTCGCCTTCCTCGTGGTCTCGATCGGGGCCCTGATCGGCCTCGGCTACCCAGCCGACGTCGCCGAACCGTCGATCGCCGGCACGCTCCAGAAGGGGATGGGGGCGGTGTTCGGCCAACTGGCCGTGACCCTCGTCGCCGGTGCGATGCTCGGCCGGCTCGTCGTCGCCAGCGGCGCCGCGCAGCGGATCGCGGGGGTGCTATGCACGGCCGCCGGCCCCGGCCGCGTCGGCTGGGCGATGGCGGCGACGGGGTTCGTCGTCGGAATCCCGCTGTTTTACGGCGTCGCCTTCATGCTCCTCCTCCCGATCATCCGCGCCGTCGCGGCGCGCGGCCGGCTGCCGCTGATCGGCGTCGCCCTGCCGGCCTGCGCGGCGATGAGCGTGGCCCACGGGCTCCTCCCGCCCCATCCGGCGCCGACGGCGCTGGTGCCGCTGTTCAAGGCCGACATGGGGCGGACGTTGCTCCTCGGCACGATCGTCTCGCTGCCGGCGATCGTCGTCGGCGGGCCGCTGTTCGTCCGCTGCCTGCGCGGTCTGCGTGCGGCTCCCCCCGACACGTCGGCCGCCCCACCCGCCACCGACGACGCCCTGCCGGGGACGGTGGTCAGCTTCCTCACGGCCTTGCTGCCGGTCTACCTGCTCGGCGGCGCCTCGCTGCTGGCCTGGCGGCCGCCGTCCGACCCGATCGTCGCCCGGTTCTTGGCCCTCGCCTCGGCGCCCGATCTGGTGATGCTGGTGGCGCTGGCGATCGCCGCAGTGACCCTGGGCATCGCCCGGGGCACGAGCCTCCCGGACGTGATGGGGATCTACGGCACGGCGATCGCCGACGTGGCACCGACGCTGCTGGTGATCGCCGGGTCGGGGGCGTTCCGGCAGGTGCTCGTCGACACGCGTGTCGACGCGGCGCTGGCCGACGCGCTCCGCGGCCTGCCGCTCGATCCGCTCCTCCTCGCCTGGGGCGTGACGGCGGTGCTGCGGGTGTGCATCGGTTCGGCGACGGTGGCGGGGCTGACGGCGGCCGGGATCCTCGCGCCGCTGCTGGCCGACGCCGGTACCGATCCCGACCTGGCGGTCCTCGCCGTCGGCGCGGGGACGCTGTTCTGCTCCCACGTCAACGACGTGGCGTTCTGGATGTTCCGCGACGCGTTCGGCACCTCCCTCGCCGACACGGCGCGGAGCTGGACGGCGATGGAATCGATCGTCTCGGTAGTCGCGCTGGCGACCGTGGTCGTCCTCGACCGGGTCCTGTAGGGATCGATCGGCGACAGCCCTCGGCGTTCACCGCCGGCCGACCGCATACTGTGTCGACCGCCTGCCGACGGGGCCGGCGGCCGATCCCCCCGAGGAGCGACGCGATGTTCGTCGTCGATGCCCACCTCGACCTGGCGATGAACGCCATGGAGTGGAACCGCGACCTGCGTTTCCCGGTGGCGGCGATCAATGCCCGGGAGCGCGCCCGCGGCCTCACCGACAAGCCCGACCGGGGCAACGCCGTGGTCGCGCTGCCCGAATTGCGGCGCGGCGGCATCGGCCTGGTCGTGGCGACGCAGATCGCCCGCGCCGTCGCCCCCGACAATCCCCTCCCCGGCTGGCATTCGCCGGAGCAGGCCTGGGCCCAGACGCAGGCCCAGCGCCACTGGTACCTGGTGATGGAGGAGGCGGGGGAGATCGCGATGATCACCGGCCGCCGTGAGCTCGACGCCCACATCGCCCGCTGGCAGGACGCGCTGGCGCGCGGTGCCGATACCGCCCGGTTGCCGATCGGCTGCATCCTCTCGCTCGAGGGGGCCGATTCGCTGATCACGCCGGCGTGGCTCGAACGGGCGCATGCCTACGGTCTCCGCGCCTGCGGTCCGGCCCATTACGGCCCCGGCCGCTACGCCCACGGCACCAACGCCTCGGCCGAGCTCTCCGCCGCGGGCAGGGAGTTGCTCGCCGAGATGGACCGGCTGGGGATGATCCTCGACGCCACCCACCTCTGCGACGCCGCCTTCTGGGCGGCACTCGATCACTTCCACGGGCCGGTGTGGGCGAGCCACAACAATTGCCGGGCGCTGGTCGACCACAACCGGCAGTTCTCCGACGACATGATCCGCGCGCTGGTGGAGCGCGGCGCCGTGATCGGCGGGGCGCTCGACGCCTGGATGATGGTCCCGGGGTGGATCCGGGGCACGTCGACGCCGGAAGGGACCGGCTGCCGCCTCGAGGTGCTCATCGACCACCTCGACCACGTCTGCCAGATCGCCGGCAACGCCGACCACGTCGGCATCGGCTCCGACCTCGACGGCGGCTACGGCCGCGAGCAGTGCCCGGCCGACGTGACGACGATCGCCGACCTGGCGCGGGTCGCCGACCTGCTCGCGGCCCGGGGCTATCCCGCCGGCGACGTCGCGAAGGTCATGCACGGCAACTGGCTGCGGTTCCTCCGCACGGCCTGGCCGGCATGAGCGACCGTACGGCGGCAGGCGTCAGGCGTGGATCGCCCGCCCCTCCGCCGCCAGCGCCGCCTCCTTGAGCGCTTCCGGCAGCGTGGGGTGGGCGTGGCAGACGCGGGCGATGTCCTCGGCGGTCGCCCCGAACGCCATCGCCGCCGCCGCCTCGCCGACGATGTCGCCGGCCGACGGACCGATGACGTGGACGCCGAGCACGCGGCCGGACGCCTTGTCGGCGAGGAGCTTGACCTTCCCGGTGGTGTCGTTGATCGTCCGCGCCCGGCCGTTGGCCCGGAACGGGAACGCCCCCTTCACGTACGGCGCGCCGGCGGCCACGAGTTGCTCCTCGGTCTTGCCGACCGCGGCGATCTCCGGATGGGTGAAGACGACGGCGGGGACGAGGTCGTAGTCGACGTGGACCCAGCCGCCGCGGATCCCCTCGACGCAGGCGACGCCGTCTTCCTCCGCCTTGTGGGCGAGCATCGGCCCCGGGATGCAGTCGCCGATCGCCCACACGCCCGGTGCCGACGTCCGGAAATGGTCGTCGACGGGAATGAACCCGCGCCGGTCGGGCGTGATTCCGACCGTCTCGAGCCCGACGTCGTCGGTCGCCGGACGCCGGCCGGTGGCGGCCAGGACGCGGTCGCAGCGGATCGGCTCCATCCCCTCGCATTCGACCAGGCAGCCGCCTTCGACCGCCCGGGCGCTGGTGACCTTGGCGCCGAGGCGGATCTCGAGCCCCTGGCGGCGGAACAGGCCGAGGGCTTCGGTGGCGATCTCGCCGTCGATCCCGGTGAGGATCCGGTCGGCGTATTCGAGCACCGTGACCTTCGCCCCGAGACGGCGCCACACGCTCCCCAGTTCGAGGCCGATGTAGCCGCCTCCGATCACCACGAGGTGGGCGGGCACCGTGTCGAAGGCGAGCGCCTCGGTGCTCGTGCCGACGCGCTGGCCGTCGACGACCACGCCGGGCAGCACCACGGGGCGGCTGCCGACCGCGAGGAGGATTTTGTCGGCGTCGATGACCGTCTTCACGTTGTCGTCGCCGGTGACCTCGACCCGCCCTGGCCCGGCGAGCCGGCCGGTGCCCCGGAGCCGCGTGACCTTGTGCTTGGCGAGCAGGGCCTCGACCCCTTTGGCGAGCGTGGCGACGACCTCGTCCTTGCGGGCGAGCATCGTCGCCAAGTCGAGCGCGACACCGCTGACCTTCACGCCGTGGACGGAGAGCCCGTGGGCCGCCTCCTCGTAGCGGTGGCTCGATTCGAGGAGCGCTTTGGAGGGGATGCAACCGACCCGCAGGCAGGTGCCCCCGAGGCGCGGCTCGCGTTCGACGATCGCCGTCGCGATCCCCAGCTGCGCCGCCCGGATCGCCGCCACATAGCCGCCGGGACCGGCGCCGATGATCACCAACTCGTGCCGCACGTTCGCTCCTCCGCTCGCGTCATCCCGTGCCGTGCTCAGACCTCGAGCAGCAGCCGCCCCGGATCCTCGACGGTCTCCTTGACGCGACGGAGGAAAGTCACCGCCTCGCGGCCGTCGACGAGGCGGTGGTCGTAGGTCAGCGCGATGTACATCATCGGACGGATGACCACCTGCCCGGCGACCGCCACCGGACGGTCCTGGATGGCGTGGAGCCCGAGGATCCCGCTCTGCGGCGGATTGACGATCGGGGTCGAGAGCAGGGACCCGTAGACCCCGCCATTGGAGATCGTGAACGTCCCCCCCTGCAACTCCTCGAGCTTGAGCTTGTTCTCGCCGGCGCGGCGGGCGAAGTCGGCGATCCCCGCCTCGATCTGCGCGAACGACAGGCTCTCGGCATTCCGCAGCACGGGCACGACCAGCCCCTTGCCGCCACCGACGGCGATGCCGATGTCGCAGTAGTCGCGGTACACGACGTGGGGATCACGGAGCTCGGCGTTGACCTGTGGCACAACGCGGAGCGCCTCGACGACGGCCCGGACGAAGAACGACATGAACCCGAGCTTCGCGCCGTGGCGCTCCTGGAACGAATCCTTGAACTTCGCGCGGAGTGCCATCACCGCGCTCATGTCGACCTCGTTGAACGTCGTGAGCAGGGCCGCCTGCTGCTGGGCCTCGACGAGCCGCTCGGCGATCCGCCGGCGGATCGGGCTGATGAGGACGAGCCGCTCCTCGCGGGCTCCGCGCGGGGCGGGCGGCTGGGGGGCCGCCGCCGGAGGCCGTGCGGCCGGAGGCGAGACCGGCGCCGGCGCGCGGGGTGCAGAAGCGGCAGCGACGGCATCGGCGCGGGTCACGCGGCCGCCGGGGCCGGTGCCGGTGGCAGCCGTGGCGGGCAGACCGGCCTCACCGAGCACGCGCTGTGCCGCGGGCATCACGCGCGGCGCCGCCTCGGGGGGCGCCGGCACACGGCCGACCGGGCCGATGTCGGTGCGCCCCGCTTTCCTCGTCACCTCGACGAACGTCGCCGCCGTGGGCGGCGTTGCCGCGGACGCCGGTGCGGAGGGCGCGGCACCGACTTGTTCGAGGTAACCGATCACCTCGCCGACGACGGCCTTCTCACCGGCTCCCTTGAGGATCCGGGCGATCGTGCCGTCGGCCGGAGCGGGCAGTTCGACCGTCGCCTTGTCACTCTCGATCTCGACGAGCGCCTCGTCGGTGCGGACCACGTCCCCTTCGCGCTTCTTCCATTGGCCGACCATGACCTCGGTGATTGACTCGCCGACCGTGGGAACCTTGAGCTCGATGGGCATGGGTGAATCACCGCCGGGGCGGGGCATGGGTGGGGAGGAGACGGAATCGGCTCGGGGAGGGCTTCGGGGGGCCGCCCGGCTCCGCGACTAGTTGACCATCGGACGGGCGGGCTTGGAAACCCCGGCGGATCCCGCTGCGGCCGCCCGCACCGGCACCGTCCGCGGCTCACTCCTGGAAGGCGGCGGTGAGGAGCTCCGCCTGCTCGAGGTCGTGGCTCTTCTTCGAACCGGTCGCCGGACTGGCCGCCGCCTGCCGGCAGACCCCGACCAGCGGGAACCGGTCGCAGAGCTTCTCGCCGAAGTGGATCCGCATGAAGCGCCACGCGCCCATGTTCTCCGGCTCGTCCTGGACCCAGACCGCCTGCGTGCCGGCGGTGTAGCCCCCGAGGACGCGCTCCAGCTCGGCCTTCGGCAACGGGTAGAGCTGCTCGACGCGCACGATCGCGACGTCGCCGCGGCCGAGATCCTTGCGGCGCTTCTCGAGCTCGTAGGCGACCTTGCCGCTGCAGAGGAGGATCCGGCGGACATTGGCGGCGGGGATCGAGTCGTCGCCGATCACCTTCTGAAAGCCCCCCGCCGCCAACGCGTCGAGCGTCGAGAGGCATTCCGGGTGGCGCAGCAGGCTCTTGGGAGTGAACACCACCAGCGGCTTGCGGAACATCCGCAGCACCTGGCGGCGGAGGCAGTGGAACATCTGCGCCGGGGTGGTCGGCTGGACGATCTGGATGTTGTCACGGGCAGCCTGCGACAGGAAGCGCTCGAGGCGGGCGCTGGAGTGCTCGGGCCCCTGCCCCTCGAAGCCGTGGGGGAGGAGCATCACCAGCCCGGAGAGCCGGTTCCACTTGTCTTCCGCGCTGACGATGAACTGGTCGATGACCACCTGGGCGACGTTGACGAAATCACCGAACTGCGCCTCCCACATCACCAGGCCGTCGGGGCAGTCGAGGCTGTAGCCGTACTCGAAGCCGAGGACGCCCGATTCCGACAGCGGGCTGTTGTAGATCTCGACCGGCGCCTGGTCGCTGGCGAGGTGCTCGAGCGAACACCACGTCTCGTCGGTGACGACGTCGTGGATCACGGCATGGCGGTGGCTGAACGTGCCACGCTGGCTGTCCTGCCCCGACAGCCGGACGCGCATCCCCTGGGTGGCGAGGGTGGCCAGGGCGAGGGCCTCGGCGGCCGACCAGTCGAGCGACTGCGCGCCCGCCGCCATCTGCTGCCGACCTTCGAGGAACTTGGTGATCTTCGGATGGGGCTGGAACCCCTCCGGCAAGGCGACCAGGCGCCCGAGGAGATCGACCAGACGGTCGCGCGGCACGGCGGTGTCGACCTCGACGGCATCCCGTTCCCGGCCGCCGACATACAACGCCCACAGCCCGCCGGCCTCGTTGGGCTGGGTGTAGTCGTCGCGCTTCGCGGCCGACAGCTCTTCGTCGAGGCGGCGACGGTGCTCATCGGCGATCCGGTCGGCCTCCTCGCGGGAAACCTCACCCAGCGCCAGCAGCTTCTCGAGGTAGCTCTGGTGCACGCTCGGGCGCCGCTCGATGACCCGGTACAGGGCCGGCTGCGTGAACGCCGGCTCGTCGGCCTCGTTGTGGCCGCGGCGCCGGAAGCAGTACATGTCGATCACCACGTCGCGCTGGAACTCGCGACGGAAGTCCATCGCCAGGGCGACCACCTGGGCGACCGCCTCGGGATCCTCGCCGTTGACGTGGAAGATCGGGATCTGGAGCATCTTCGCCACGTCGGTGGCGTAGGTGCACGACCGTGCCTCGCCGGGCCCGGTGGTGAAGCCGATCTGGTTGTTGACCACGACGTGCAGCGCCCCACCGACGCGGTAGGCGTCGAGCTCGCTGAGGTTGAGCGTCTCCTGGATCACCCCCTCGCCGGCGAACGCCGCGTCGCCGTGGATCAGGATCGTCATGCCGTGCTGCCGCGACGGGTCGCCGGCCCGGTCCTGCCGGGCGCGGAGCCGTCCGATCGCCACCGGGTTGACATACTCGAGATGGCTGGGGTTGAAGCACAGCGTGAGGTGGACGTCGTGGCCGTTGGCGGCGGTCCGGTCGGTCGAGTGGCCGAGGTGGTACTTGACGTCGCCGCGCCCGACGTGGAGCTCGGGATCAAGGTCGGCGAACTCGCGGAAGATCCGCTGCGCGCTCTTCCCCATGATGTTGGCCAGGACGTTGAGCCGGCCGCGGTGTGCCATCGCCAGGACGACGTCGTCGATCTCGTGCGACGCCGCCCGTTCGATCGCCATGTCGAGCAGCGGCACGAGCGTCTCGGAGCCCTCGAGCGAGAAGCTCTTGGCCCCGAGGAAGCGCTTCTGGATGAACTCCTCGAACACCGCCGCGGTGGTCATCTGCCGGTAGATTCGCAGCTGCTGCTCGCGGTCGAGCTGGATGCGGTTCTCGCAGCCCTCCATCCGCACCTGGAGCCACTGCCGCACGCGGAGGTCGTCCATGTGCATGAATTGGACACCGATCGAGCGGCAGTAGGTGTTGCGCAGCCGCTTGATGATCTGCCGCAGCGTCATCGACTGCGGACCCTCGATCGTGTCGGTCGAGAAGGTCCGGTCGAGGTCGTCCTCGGTGAAGTGGTAGAACGACGCCTCGAGCTCGGGCAGCCCGGGGCGGGGACGGCCGAGCGGATCGATCTCCGCCATCAGGTGGCCGCGGACGCGGAAGGCGCGGACGAGCTGGTCGACGCGGTCCTGGAGGAACGCGACCCGATCCTCGCCGGCGGTCCCCGTGGCGACCGGCGGCAGGGGCAACGGCTTGGCCTCGCCGGCGGGGGCGTCGGGAAGGCGAACCGTGCCATAGGCGATCGCGACGGCACGCGCCGTGGCGATCCCGTCGGGGGTCATCAGCTCCGACGTCAGGTGCGCCTCCCCGACCGGCTCCGCGGCATGGCGATTGTGGCTGGCCGCGTGCGGCGCGGCCCGCTCGGCGACCGGCCCCCAGGAGAGCGTGTCGAAGTAGCCGCGCCAGTCGGCCGGCACGCTCGCCGGGTCGGTCTGCCAGGCGGTGAACATTTCCTCGACGAACTCGGGGCTGGCGCTCCCGGCCAGGTCCACCGCGTCCACCGGCACGTCGATCGTCGTCACGAGATGGGTTTCCAGATTGAAGCGGGATGTCAGCGGGCCAGCAGCAGCCGGCCGGGGCTCTCGAGGTAGCCGATCACCTCGGAGAGGAAGCGGGCCGCCGCGGCGCCGTCGACGAGGCGATGGTCGTAGGACAGCGACAGCGGCATCATCAACCGCGGCTCGATCCGGTCTTCGTGGACGACCGGCATCTTCCGCGACCGGCCGACGAGCAAGATCGCCACCTCGGGCCAGTTGATGATCGGCGTCGAGTAGGTGCCGCCGATCGCGCCGAGATTGCTGATCGTGAACGTGCCGCCCCGGAGATCCTCGAGGCCGTACTGCGCGTTCTTCGCCTTGTCGGCCGTCGCCGCCACGGCCTGGGCGATCTCGGGAATCGAGAGCGTGTCGCAGTCGCGGAGCACGGGGACGACCAGCCCGCGCGGGGTGTCGACTGCGAGGCCGATGTTGACGTAGTCCTTGTAGACGATCTCCCCCTTGTCGGTGTCGATCGTGGCGTTGATCGTGGGGTGGAGCCGGAGCGACAGGCTCACCGCCTTGATCACGAAGCTCAGCGCCGTGAGCTTGACGTTGGCCTTGGCATGCTCCTCGGCGCTCGCCTTACGGAGCCGCTCCAGCTCGGTGACGTCGGCGTCGTCGAAATTGGTGAGGTGCGGGATCGTGGTGACGCTGCGCACCATGTTGGCGGCGATCGTCTTGCGCATCCGCGACAATTGCTCGCGGCGGATCGGCCCCCAGTCGTCGCTCTCGCCCCCCGCCCCGCGGGACCGCACGGCCGGCGTGCCGCCCGGGCGCGCCTGCCCGGCCGACTGCCGGACCGCGGCGACGACGTCCTCGCGGACGATTCTCCCTCCCGGACCACTGCCGCGCACGGCCGCCAATTCGACGCCCAGCTCGCGCGCCAGGCGCCGCACCGCGGGGCCGGCCGGTTCGATCGTCGCAGGCGGCTCGGGGGCGGGGGCGGCGGGCCGGCTCGGCGGCGCGCTTGCGACCGGCTCGGGAGCCGGCGCGGCGGGGGGCGCGGAAGCCGCCGGCCGCGGCGCCGGCGCGGCCGGCACGGGGGCTGTGGCAACCGGGGCCGCGGGAGCCGGGGCTGGCGCCGCGGTGGCCGCCGGAGACGGGGCGCCGGCCGCGCCCCCGAGCGTGATCAGCGCTTGGCCGACCGTGACGGTATCTCCCTTGGAGACGAGGACCTCGGCGACGGTGCCCCCCGGCGGGCAGGGCACCTCGATCACCGCCTTGTCGGTTTCCACCTCGAGGATCGCCTGACCCGGGCGGATGACGTCGCCGGGCTTGACGAACACGGTGACGACGTCACCGGAGGCGATGTTCTCGCCCAGGTCGGGCAGCTTGAATTCGGTGGCCATGCTGGTCGCTTCGGACGGAGGAAGGGAACGGGAGGGAAGCGGGGGTGACGGAGGCGGCGGACGGGTCAGGCCAGCGCGGCGTCGATCTTGTCGGGATTCACGCCGAGCCGACGGATCGCGGCGGCGACGACATCGGCGTTGATCGCGCCCGCTGCCGCCAACCGCGACAGCGTCGCGATCACGACGCATTCGGCGTCGACCTCGAAGTGCCGGCGGAGCGGACCGCGCGTGTCGCTGCGCCCGAAGCCGTCGGTGCCGAGGACGAACAGGCCGCCAGGGATCCACGGATCGAGCTGCTCGGGGACGGCGCGCACGTGATCGCTGGCGGCGACGAACACGCCATCGGCCGCGCCGATCGTGGTCTCGAGGTAGCTGCGCCGCGGCTCCGCCTCGGGGTGGAGCATGTTCCAGCGCCGGCACTCCTGGGCGTTGCGGCGGAGCTCCTTCCAGCTGGTCACGCTCCACACCGTCGAGGCGATGCCGTACTGCTCGGCGAGGATCGCGGAGGCCCGGATCACCTCGCGGAGGATCGCACCCGATCCGAGCAGCTGCACGGGCGGCAGACGCGGCGCGACCGCCGGGCCGTTGGCCGGAACCTCGCGGAGCCGGTACGCCCCCTCGAGGATCCCCGCCTCGCAGCCGGCGGGCATCGGTGGCATCTCGTAGTTCTCGTTGTAGACGGTGATGTAGTAGATCCACTCTTCGCTCTCGGCGTACATCCGCCGCATCCCGTCGAGCATGATCACCGTCGTCTCGTAGACAAACGCCGGATCGTAGGCGCGGACGGTGGGGTAGGCCATCGCGAACAGGTGGCTGTGGCCGTCCTGGTGCTGGAGCCCCTCGCCCGCGAGCGTCGTCCGCCCGGCGGTGCCGCCGAGGAGGAAGCCGCGCGCCCGGCAATCGCAGGCGGCCCAGATCAGGTCGCCGATCCGCTGGAACCCGAACATCGAGTAGTAGATGAAGATCGGGATCATGGGCACGCCATGGCTGGCGTAGGCCGTCCCGGCGGCGATGAAGCTCGACATGCTCCCCGCCTCGGTGATCCCCTCCTCGAGGATCTGGCCGTCCTTGGCCTCGCGGTAGTAGAGGAGCTGGTCGGAGTCGACCGGCTCGTAGAGCTGGCCGGTGTGGGCGTAGATACCGCACTGCTTGAACAGCGGGTCCATCCCGAACGTCCGCGACTCGTCGGGGACGATCGGCACGATGTGGCGGCCGACCGACTTGTCCTTGAGGAGCGACGCCATCAGCGTCACCGCGCCGGTGGTCGTCGAGACCTCGCGGCCGGCGCTCTTCTCGATGAAGCCGAGGTAGTCGGCCAGCGCCGGCGTCTTCAGCCGCGGGCTGTCGGTCGGCCGGGAAGGGACGTAGCCGCCGAGCGCCTCACGCCGTTCGCGCAGGTAGCGCATCTCCGGAGAATCCTCGGCCGGGCGGTAGAACGGGGCCTTGGCCACCTCGTCGTCGGAGATCGGGATGCCGAACCGCGAGCGGAAGGCGCGCAGCTCTTCCTCGTTGAGCTTCTTCTGCTGGTGGGTGACGTTGCGCCCCTCGCCGACCTCGCCGAGGCCGTAGCCCTTGATCGTCTTGGCGAGGATCACGGTCGGGCGGCCGTGGCACTGCATCGCCGCGGCGTAGGCGGCATAGACCTTCTCGGGATCGTGGCCGCCGCGGCGCAGCTTCTTGAGTTTCTCGTCGGAGAGGTGGGAGACCATCTCGGCGAGCTCGGGCGCAACTCCGAAGAAGTGCTCGCGGATGTAGTTGCCGGGCATGACGACGTACTTCTGGAACTGCCCGTCGACGACCTCGTTCATCCGCCGGACGAGCAGCCCTTTGTCGTCGCGCTCGAGGAGCGGATCCCACTCGTCGCCCCAGATCACCTTGACGACGTTCCAGCCGGCACCCCGGAACACCCCTTCCAGTTCCTGGATGATCTTGCCGTTGCCGCGGACCGGCCCGTCGAGGCGCTGGAGGTTGCAGTTGATGACGAACACGAGGTTGTCGAGGCGCTCGCGGGCGGCCAGGGAGATCGCCCCGAGCGTCTCCGGCTCGTCGGTCTCGCCGTCGCCGATGAAGCACCACACGTGCTGCCGGCTGGTGTCCTTGATGCCACGGTCCTGGAGGTACTTGTTGAACCGCGCCTGGTAGATCGCCATCAGCGGCCCGAGCCCCATCGACACGGTGGGGAACTCCCAGAACCCGGGCATCAGCCAGGGGTGCGGATAGCTCGACAGTCCGCCCCCGGTGGCCAGCTCGCGACGGAAGTTCTCCAGCTGCTTCTCGCTGATCCGCCCCTCGAGGAACGCCCGGGCATAGATCCCCGGGGAGGCATGTCCCTGGAAATAGACCTGGTCACCGGAGCAGTCGTCGCCACGGCCACGGATGAAATGGTTGAGGGCGACTTCGACCAGGGTCGCCGAGGAGGCGAACGTCGAGATGTGGCCGCCGATGCTCTTGTCTTCGCGGTTGGCACGGACAACCATCGCCATCGCGTTCCAGCGGATGATGCTCTTGATCCGCCGTTCGATCTCGCGGTTGCCGGGGAACGGGGGCTGGCGGTCGACGGGGATCGTGTTGATGTAGGGGGTGGTGACGGAGAACGGCAGCGGCACGCCGAGCCGGGCTGCTTCCTGCTCGATCGCCTGCAGCAGATACGCGGCGCGATCCTCACCCCGGCTGGAGATCACGTAGCGGAGCGAGTCGAGCCACTCCCGCGTCTCCGACGGATCGGTGTCGACCGCAGTCACCCCATCCCCCCGGGCGGGGGTATCGTTACCGCCGGGCGCGACGCCCCCAGGCATGCCGCGGGGCGCACCGTTCCCTGGCGGGTCGGAGCGACCGTCGGTCGTGCGGATCTCGGGACTGGCCATGGCGCAACTCCCTCGCGGTGGGTGAAAACCCGACATTATTCCCCCACTGCCGCTGACCGTAAAGGCCGCATCATCGGCGCGGATTGACACGCGCTCTCTGCCGGAAAAGCCCTCCCGGCCCGCTGGCTGCCCGGGCATCGGACCGTTGCCGTTGCAGGAAACACCGCGGAGCAGCGACTGCCGCCTGGGCGGCATGCACCGAGCCGAGCGGTTGCACCCCGGTCATCCGTGACCGGCACACCGACTCGCTTGCATGAAGTTAGGGGACAGGCAGCCCTTGTTTCCCCCAAGCCTCACCCGCTCCACGGCCCGCAGGTCGGCCCCGCCGGCCTCAGCGGGCCAGCGCGTCACCGCGCGGGCGGTAGATCTCGGTCGCCGTACCGAGGTGGTTTTCGGCCGAGAACGCGACCGTCTCGCCGAGGGTCGGATGCGGGTGGATCGTCTCGGCGAGGTCGCGGGCCGTGCACCCCATCTCGATCGCCAGCGCCCCCTCGGCGACCAGTTCGCCGGCCCCGGCGCCGACGATCCCCACCCCCAGCACGCGCTCGCTTTCGGGATCGACGACCAGCTTCGTCAACCCGTCGGTCCGGCCGAGGGCCTGCGCCCGCCCGCTCGCCGCCCAGGGATATCGGCTGATCTCGACGGTCCGCCCCGTCGCGGCCGCCTCCTGCTCGGTGAGCCCCGCCCAGGCGATCTCCGGATCGGTGAACACCACCGCGGGAATCGCCCGCGGCGCGAACGCCGCCGGCTCGCCATGGAGTCCCTCCACGGCCACCTTCCCCTGGTGACTCGCGCGGTGGGCGAGCATCGGTTCGCCGCAGACGTCGCCGATGGCGAGGATCCGCGGATCGCTCGTCCGCTGGCGGTCGTCGACCTCGACGAACCCGCGCTTGTCGATCGTCACGCCGGTGAGCTCCAATCCGATGCCGTCGGAGTTGGGACGGCGGCCGACGGCGACCAGCACCCGGGAGAACTCCCTGGTCGACGCCCCCTCCGGGCCCTCGAAGTGGACGCGGATCGCCCCCCCCGCGGGGGTCGCGACCTCCTCGATTTTCGTCACCTTCGTGCGCAGGTGAATCCCGGCGAACAGTTTGTCGAGCCGCTGGTGGAGCGGCTTCACCAGGTCGCGGTCGGCCCCGGGAAGGAGGCCGTCGGTGAGCTCGACAACCGACACCCGGCTGCCGAGCTCCGCGTAGACCGTTCCCATCTCGAGCCCGATGTAGCCGCCGCCGATCACCAGCAGCGACTCGGGGATCTCCTCCAATTCGAGCGCCGACGTGGAATCCATCACCCGCTTGGTCGGGAGGTCGAAGGCAGGGATCCGTGCGGGACGCGACCCGGTCGCGAGGATGCAGTGGTCGAACGACAGCGTGTGCGACGCGCCGGCGGGATCGGTGGGGGCCACCTCGAGGGTCGAGGAGCCGGTGAACCGGGCCGTGCCATGGATCACGGTCACGTTGCGACGCCGGGCGAGTTGGGCGAGGCCGCCGGTGAGGGTGGCGATCACCTTGTCCTTGCGGGCCCGCAACGCGGCGACGTCGATCGTCGGTTTGGCGAAGGCGATCCCCCAGGCCTCCATCTCCCGCGCTTCGGCGATCACCCGGCCGACATGGAGCAGGGCCTTGGAGGGGATGCAGCCACGCAGCAGGCAGGTGCCGCCGAGCCGCGGATCACGGTCGACGAGCGTCACCGTCATCCCCAGGTCGGCGGCGAGGAAGGCGGCGGCGTAGCCGCCGGGGCCACCTCCGAGAACGACGAGCGGGGCGTGCATCGCGTGACTCCGGAACCTCGGCGGGCGGCGCCGCCCGCGGCGTCGGCCGGTCGGGGAGCACGAGCCGGGATCGCCCCCGACGGCCTGCTGTTGTAGTTTCAGCCGCGCGAGGGTTCAAGGAATGCCGCGTCCCCGCCACGCCCTGTCGGCCGCCGCCAGCGCGTCCCATTCCGACCGGCGCGACGTCGCAGTCTCCGTGCCATGGTGCCGCTTCGCGCTCCTCGACGCGCGTTCCCTTGCCGCCTTCCGGATCGCGCTGGGATGCATCGTCGTCGCCGACGCCGGGGCGCGGACGCGAGACGTGGCGACGATGTTCGCCCCCGACGGGATGTTTCCCGTCGAGGTGCTCCGCGACGCCCTCGGCGGTCCGACCGCGTGGTCGTTGGCATGGCTCGACGACTCGCTCCCCTGGGCGCGTGTCCTCCTCGCGCTCCAAGCGGGCGCCGGCGCCGCCGTCGCCCTCGGCTGGCAGACGCGTTGGGCGACGGCACTGGCATGGATCGTGGTCGTCAGCGTGGTCCGTCGGACGGCCCCGGCGACGAACGCCGGCGACCTGTGGCTGGGCTGCCTGCTCCTGTGGGGCATCTTCCTGCCGCTCGGGGCCCGGTGGTCGGTCGACGCGAGCACCCGACGAGGGGTCGCGACGGCAGCGCCGAGCAACGCCGTGACCCTGCCCGCCACTGGCGCGCTCGTGATCCAGATCGCCGTCGTCTATCTCTCGGCGGGGATCTCGAAATGCAACGCCACCTGGCTGGCCGGAGACGCCGTCGGCCTGGCGCTGTCGATTCACGACCACGGCACGCGGTTGGGGAATTGGCTGGCGCCGTGCCACTGGCTCACGGCACCGGCCGGCTGGGCGATCGTAGCCCTCGAATTGGCCTGCGCCCCGCTGCTCCTGCTCACGCCCACGGTCGCGGTCCGCACGCGCCTGGTCGCGGTGTTCGTCCTCCTCCATGCGGCGGTCTGGGTGACGATGTCGGTGGGCCTGTTCGCCCCGGTGGGGATCGCCGCCTGGCTGGCACTGATCCCTGGTCCGGTGTGGGACCGGCTCGGTGCCGGCGTGGCCGGCGCGACCGCTTCCAGCCCCCCGCCGTCAGGACCACTCGCGATGGCCGGCCAGGCGGGGGTGATTCCGCTCCTGGCGGTGGCGCTGGCCAGCGCCGCGCTCGCCCATCGGTCGGAGGGAACGCCGATCCCCGACGGGCTGCGGCTGGCGATTCGCCTCTCCGCCCTGGAGCAAGACTGGCGGATGTTCGGCGACGTGCGTCCGCAACAGCAATGGACAAAAGCCGAAGCCCGGGTCGCCGACGGTCGGATCGTCGATCTGCTCCGGAACGGCGAGCCGGTGGTCCCTGGGCCACCGGCGGGAGGGTATTCCTCCCTGCTCCATCATCGCTGGCACAAACTCTGCTGGGACCTCCACCGACCCGTGCAGCGGCGCTTTGCCGCGAGCCTGGCGGCGACCCTGGCCTCCCGTTGGAACCTGACCCATCCCCACGGAGTGAGGGTCGAGGAGGTGGAGATTCGCACCGGCCGCCGCCGCGGCGAGGAGCAGCAGGAGTTCCTCGTCGCCGCCTGGCCGGCCCGTTCACCCGCCGGGCGCGGCAACCTCGAGCGGTTTCTCTCGAGCCCTCCGGCCGCTGGCCCTGATGCCGGGCAGTGACAGGGCTTTCGCTGCGTCACCGGATAGGATGAGCGGGCGGCTCGACCGGGCGAGAGTGGCGAAACTGGCAGACGCGCTGGATTTAGGTTCCAGTGCCGAAAGGCGTGCGGGTTCGACTCCCGCCTCTCGCATGCCCTTTGGCGGTCCGATCGGCTCGCCGCCCGTGGAGCACCACGATCGGTCGCGGAACGCGGCCGGCTGCGTTACGGAAAACCTGCGATGTTTCCCGCGGTCGTCCACGCGGAGACATGCCAGGGCTGGATGTGTCCAACGACAGTCACCGGCGCAGCGGGGCGGCGACACGGATCGGCTTGGAGCGGAGGGTTCCCGGATCGACTTCCGCCGGTTCATTCGCCGCCCCGTTCGCGGTGGCCGGCCCGGCGACAGGTTCGACGTTGGTCGCCAGACGAGTGCCGTCCGTTCCCGCTTCGGCCTCGACCGTGGGCCGGGGCGCGGTGGGTGCCGGCTTCCGCCGGGCACGCCACTGGGCGAGCGTGGACGACGGCTTGGGCGGAGCAGACGACGACGGTTCGAACAGATCGTCGGCCGCCTTGGGCTTCGGCGGCTTCGGCGCCGAGGGTTCATCCTTCTCGACGGCAGGCGCGGGCGGCACGGGCGGCACGGGTTCGGCGGGCGCGGCCGACTTCTCCGCCTCGGCAGCGCCGCGTTGGGGTGCAGCTGCAGCCGGCTCGGGCAACGTGTCGGCCTCGCCGCCCTCGTCCTCCATCGCTTCGTCAGCGACACCACCTTCCTCCTCGATCCCGGGAACCACCGACTTCGGCGGGGAGATCGGAACGGCCTGTTGTTCGAACGACGCCGGTTTGACGACGTTGCCGGGCCAGCGGCGCCAGTTGGTCTGGTAGTAGCCGAAGCGGTCCGGACGCACCGGGCAATGGGCCGGGCAGCCGGGGATCTCGGGCCCCCCGGAGTGATGACGCGAGAGCTTGCGCGCCTGGCACTGCGGGCAGTCGGCACGCTCGCAGGAATCCCCCTTCGTCGCCCGGTGGCGCACGCCGCCTGCGGGCACGACCCCGCTGCCGGTGGCGTTGTCCCCCGGTACCGCGAGAACCACTCCCGACCGATCGGCGGGTTCCGCTCCCGTGGCCGCTCCCGCGGGGTGGGCGATGACCGCCGTGGCCACTGCCAAGGTGGCACACGGGATTCCGAAGCGGCGGACGAGGAACGACGCAACCGCACGGGCGGGAAGCGCGGGGATTCGGCGAGTCATGGCGATGGCACTCCGGAGCGGTTCCCGAAGGTCGTGGGGTATTCGGCGGCGCCCCGTGGCGTCATCGCCGGCACGACCGGATTCTTTTCTCCAATCGTCACAATCGGTCGCGGACTTTGGCGGACGTCCACGAAGCCGAGGGAGTGCGCTCCCTCCCCCCCGAACCGCGCCACTTCCGTTCCCGAAGCCGGCCTCGCGACGGCAGTGATGGCGCAGCCCCCGCCGGCTCGGAAAACCGGTGCAGACCGTGAGTTTTTTGCCCACGAACCCGGTGATTTGCTAGAATAGGAATTCCCCGAAGGTGTGTCGTGGCCGCCACACGACACAGGCTGCCGTAGTCTCCCCGGCCGGCCGCGGTGTTGACGCCGTCCGGCCGGTTCCAAGCCGATCCCCACCACCCACATGGTGGGGATTGTAGTGGCGGACCTGTGGCTTTGCTCGCCCCGAGGCTCTCGCGATGAAGAGATTCAACGTCGCTCTGCTCGTCGGCCTGCTGGTTGTCGTGCTGGCGACGATGATCGGCGTGGCCGTGGTCCACCGTTTCCAGTTGTGGCGCAACGCCGGAGGCATGAAGCGACTGGCGGCCCAGCGCCTGGCCGAAGGGCGCCGCGATGACGCGCTGTTCCTCTATTCACGCTACATGGACATGCGACCGGACGACGCCGACGCCGGGGCCGAGTATGCGAAACTCGTCCTCGACCGGGCCCAGGCGGTACGCGGGAGAGTCGACCTCATCGCCACCTACAAGCTCGCCGAAGACGCACTGCGCAAGAAGCCCGACGACCGTGATCTTCGCTTCAAGTTGGCGCAGTTCTTGTTGAACGCGGGGAATGGTGCCGAAGCCCGCGACCACCTGCTGACGCTCCGGTCAGGCATTCCGGAGGGGACAGACGGGCAGACGGCGGCGGCTGGCGATGGGGCAGGGGACGGCGGTGCCGTGGAATCCGCTCTCGCGGACCACGAAAACCCCATCACCGTCGACATCATGCTCGCCAGAGCCGAGACGGCGATGGGCAAGTTCGAGGAAGGGCTCGCCACCGCGGCACGGATGATCGGCTTCGACCTGCAGACGCGGGCGTTCGTCGACGACGCTCCGGCGGTGCCCGGAACCGGCGGCTCGTACCTCATCGTCGCCACGATCCTCACCGAGCGATTCCGCGACCAAGCCACCGGCGACCGCGTCATGGGACGGTTGGTCGAAGCGCTCCCGAACGATCCGATGGCCTGGCTGGCCCGCGCCCGGTGGAACCGGCAATTCGGCAACCTCGACGCCGCCACGGCTGACCTCGACACGGCGCTGGCGCTCGCGTCGGACAACCCCGACATCCTCTTCACCGCCTTCGAGGTGGCGCTCGCGAAACGCGAGTACGACAAGGCGCGGGGATACATCGAGGAAAACATGGTCCGGTTT
The DNA here is from genome assembly GCA_016872555.1 of Planctomycetota bacterium. Taxonomy (NCBI): domain Bacteria; kingdom Pseudomonadati; phylum Planctomycetota; species Planctomycetota bacterium. The sequence continues at coordinate 54,340 of VGZO01000006.1, read as the reverse complement.
CCGCAGGACGAAAAGGTCGTCCGGGGCCGGGCGGTGTTGGCGATGCAGCAGCAACAGCACGAGCAGGCGATCGAGGTCTTGGAGGAAGGCCTGCGGACCCGCCCCGACAATCCGGCCTTCATGACGATGCTCGTCGACACCTTCTTCGCCACGAACCGAATCGACGACGCCGCCAAGACGATCACGCGGTTGCGCGAGGTGGTCGGTGCCGATCATGCGGCCGTGGGGATGTACGAAGCCCGGACGCTGATGGCGCGGCAGGAGTGGAACGACGCGAGGCGCCGGCTCCTTGCGGTGCGCCCGCTGGTCAGCCAGTCCGAAGAACTGACTCGCCAAGTCGACCTGCTTCTCGGGCAGTGCTTCGACCGGCTCGGTCAATTCGACCAGCAGGCCGAGGCGAACCGGCGGGTCCTGCAGGACAGCCCGGAGTCGTTCGCCGCCCGCGTCGGAGTTGCATCGGCCCTGCAGGCCGCCGGGCGACGCGACGAGGCGTTGGCGGAATTCGAAGCGATCAGCCGTTCCTTCCCCGCCGATCGGCTCCCGTCGGCACCGCAAATCTGGAAGCCACTCCTCGAACTGCGGATCCAGAACCAGCTCCAGCGTCCCGTCGCTGAACGCGACTGGACAGAAGCGGACAGCGTCGTCGCGATGCTGCGCGAGTCGTCGGCAATCACCGATTCCCAGCTCACCCTCCTCCAAGCCGAGGTCCTGATCCAGAAGGGGGAAATCGACTCTGCCATCGACCTCCTCCAGCGGGCCCGAGATTCCGCGCCCGAGGACCCTCTCCTCGCCGTCGGCCTGACCAAATCGCTCGCCCAGTCGGGCCGGATCATCGAGGCCCAGGCCGTCGTCGAGTCGTTACCGCCGGAGATCAGGAACTCCGCTGCTGTCCTCGGTGCGGAGATCCGGGTCGCACAGATGGCGAAGGCGGACGAGGCCCGCGAACTGCTCGCCCGGATCGAACGGGACAGCGACAAACTGACGGCCCTCGAAGCCGCCGACGTGCTCAGCGGCGTGGCGGCGGTGCACGCGGGGAGCGGGCGCGAGGAGGAAGCGGAGCGCATCTGGCAGCGGGTCCTCGAAAAGAGCCCCAACGACGTGCGGATCCGGTCCTCACTGATGGAGTCGGCGCTCGATCAAGGAAATGTCGCCAAGGTCCGTCAGTACGCGAAGGCCCTGGTCAACGTCAGTGAGCCCGATTCACCGCAAACCCGCGTGGCGAAAGCCGCCGTCCTGATCGTCGGGGCGTTTAAAGCGCGACGCGACGGCGAGGATCAGGTCGCCGACATCAACGGGAGTTCGTTGGACGCGGGGCGCGCGGTCGAGGACGCCCGGGCCATGCTCCTCGAGGCCGAAAGCGCCAGACCAGGGTGGCCGCTGATCCAGCAATTGTTCGCTAACGTCTCGAACCTCCAAGGGGACGTTCCGGGTGCGATCGGGCATCTGCGCGAAGCGCTGTCCCGCGGCGCCTCCAATCCCAACGTGGCGACGAAACTCGCCGCGATGCTCTACGACACGCAGCAACTCGACGAAGCCCGTTCCGTGCTTGCCCGCGTGGGCGGAGTCGCGTCGCAGGGTGTGGAACGCATCACCGCCGAGATCCTTCTCCGGGAGGGGCGCAAGGACGAGGCCGTCCGCCTCGCACGGGAGGCGGTTCCCGAAGACTCGACCCAGCCCGACTCGTTTCTCTGGCTTGGCCGCCTCCTCGCCCGCTGCGGGCAAGGCACGGCCTCGGAGAGCGCGCTGCGTCGGGCGGCTGAGCTCGCTCCGACGCGTGGGGAACTGTGGATCGAATTGTTGGGGCTGCAGATCGCCAATGGCCACCGGGCCGAAGCAGAACGAACCCTCGAGCAGGCACTCGAGTCGATCGCACCGGAACGGCGCGACCAGTTCTCGGGACTGGGGTACGAAGTCCTCGGACAAAACGAGACGGCCGAGCGGCATTACCGCGCGGCGGTCGCGACCCACGCCGACGACGTCGTCGCCGCCCGCGCGCTGGCTGATTTCCTCGTTCGTCGCGGGCGCGTCAATGAGGCACGCTCCGAGCTGGAGCGGATCTGCTCCCTCCCTGCCGAAGGTCCCACCGCGGACGTGAAACGGTGGGCCCGTCGCATGATCGCCACGCTGGCCGGGTCGAATGCCACGTTTCGGACTCTCGAAAAGACCACGTCGCTGCTCGAGCAGAACGTCGGTGACGACGGGAAGCGTTCCCCGGAGGATCTCGAATTACTCGTCGGGTTGCTGTCCGACCGGCCCGAGCCCGCCTGCTGGCGGCGCAGCCTCGAGTTGCTCGGCGAACTGCGTCGCCAAAAACCCCTGTCGCTCAATCACCGGATCCTGCAGGCTCAAGTGCACGACAAACTCGGTGACTGGGAAGCCTGCCGCCGGGATCTCATCGAACTGGTGTCGACGCCCTCGAGTCCGCCATGGCTGTACACGATCCTGATCGAACTGCTCATTTCCCACGGCGAGATGGAGAGCGCCCGGACCTGGCTGCAGAAGCTCCAGTCACTCGCCGGCGGATCGCCGATGGCCCTGGCGCTGGAGGCCAAACTGGCCGATGCGATGAACGACCGCGACCGGGCGATCGCAGCCGCCCGCCAGTTGATGCCAGCGGGCCCCGTCGGGCAGGAGCAGGGGCCACAGCTGGCGATGGTCGCAAAGCTGCTCGAGGAGCTGGATTTCCCGAAGGCTGCCGACAAGGTCCTGACGCAATACGCCGAGATGACGCCGCAGGGCGGATTGGCCCGCGCCGAGTTTCTCGGACGGCAGGGCCGACCGGCGGAGGCGTTCGACGTCTTGGAGACGCTCTGGGATCGGGTCGCCGTCGAGCGCTTTCTCCAGTCGGCGGTCAACGTCTTCCGCGCGGCACCCGACGGTCTCGACGCCGAGCAGCGCCAGCGTCTCGATCGCTGGTTTGAAAAGGCGAAGCGGCAGGATCCGGGGTCGGTCCGGATCGCGATGGTCGAAGCCTTGCTGCAGGAGACCGAAGGCCGGCTGGCGGAGGCCGAGGACACCTACCGGAAGATCCTCAGCCGTCCTGACGTCGCGCCGATTCATTCAGCCGTCGTGGCCAACAACCTCGCCTTCCTCAAAGCCCATCCGGACACGGTCGATGAGGCCCGGCGGTTGATCGACTCCGCGATTCTCGAGCTCGGTCCCCATCCCGACCTTCTCGACACCCGCGGCTTGGTTTGGCTCGCCGCCGGCGAGACGAACCAGGCGATCATCGACATCACCGAATCGGTGCTGACTCCCTCGCCAGCGAAGTACCTGCACCTGGCGTTGGCACAACTCAAGGCCCAGCAGACCGACGAGGCCCGGGTTTCGCTGGAGAAGGCACGGGAATTGGGACTCGACGAAAAGAAGCTCTCGCCGGATGACAGGCGGCGCCTGCAGATGGTCGAAGAGGCGGTCAGCCAGCCCGTCGGCGCCTGATCGACGGCGAAGGGTCGGGCCTCGATCCTACCCTTGCAAGCCCCGTGATCGCGCCATCGCCTCCTCGGCCTCGGCGATCATGCCGGCCCGCATGCAGGCGACGCTGAGCGCCGTGAAGCTGAACGGGTCGAGGGGCTTCAGTTCGCAGACACGTCGGGCATGCCGGACGGCATCACCATGCCGCTCCAGGCGCGTGCACCACGCCGCGAGTGCCGAGTGGGCAAGATCGAACGTCGGATCGGAACTGACGACGTCCTCGAGATAGGCCACCGCGGCGGCGAGATTTCCCCCGTCCTTGAGCCGCTCGGCTTCAGCGTACCGTTCCTCGCGAGTCTCCATGTCGTTCGCTTCTTTTCTTTCTCGTGGGAGGATGCCGCCGCCGGCGGCGCGGAGACGTTTCCGGCAGTGTAGCCCCCTTCCCGGGCTCGACCGCGGGACCCGGACAACCGACGCGGTGCGGGCAACGGAGGTAAGGTGGGCGACCTGTCCGACATCCCTTGGGAACTGGGATTGAATCATCGCCGCACCGCTGACGATAACCCCTCCGCCGCGGAACTCGTCGGGATCCACGCCGACCCGCGACTCGCACGGTTCGGCGGCTCTTGGCCGCCCTTTACCACCCTCGGGGGACGACCGTGAGCATCCACCCGCTGGCAGTCGTCAGTCCGGACGCCATTCTCGGCGCGGGCGTCACTGTCGGCCCGTTCGCGGTGATCGAGGGCGGGGTCGTCCTCGGAGAACACTGCGCCGTCGGATCCGGGGCGGTGATCAAATCCGGCGTCACCGCCGGATCGGACAACGAGTTCCACGAGCACGTGGTGATCGGCGGCGCTCCTCAGCATGTCGCCCGCCCGGCGCATGTCGGCGGCGTCCGTATCGGACACCGCAACGTGTTTCGCGAGCATTCCACGGTCCACCGGGCGCTCCACGCCGACGGCCACACGTCGATCGGCGACGGCAATTATCTGATGGTCGGCGTTCACGTCGGCCACGACACGGTCATCGGGGACAACTGCATATTCGCCAATGCGGCGCTGCTCGGTGGACACGTCACGGTCGAGGATCGGGCGTTCGTGTCAGGCGCCGTGGCCGTCCATCAGTTTTGCCGTATCGGACGACTGGCGATGGTCGGTGGCCATGCCCGCGTCACCCAGGACGTGCCTCCCTACATGCTCATCGACGGCCAGACTGGATGCGTCGTCGGGCTCAACGTCGTCGGTCTGCGGCGCGGCGGATACACGGGCGCCATGATCACCGAACTGAAGGCCGCTTACCGAATCATCTATCGCCGCGGCATCCCGTGGGCCGAGGTCCTCGAGGCGCTCGCGCTGGAGTTTCCATCGGGACCGGTCGTGCACCTGCAGGCATTCCTGTCGAACGGAAAACGCGGGTTCGCTCAGGAGCGGCGCGGTCCTCCCGGAGTGACTCTGCGGATCCGCACTCCAGAGACCGACCCCGAGAGCGCCCACGCTCACGCGCGAGCGGGCTGAGGCAGAATCACCGCCCCCGTGGCCGCCGTCCGAGCGGTGGGCACCCCGAAGGCTAACGCGGCGATCGACCGAGCCGAGGAAACCGCCGGACTCGCCCGAGGGCACTCAGTCGTCACGCCCTGCGTCGACCGGTCCATCGGAGCTTCCCGGTTCGAGACCATGCCGCTGCAACTTGCGGCGGAGCACGGACCGATCGATTCCCAACAACTTCGCCGCCAGCGACTTGTTGTTGAGGGTCGCGGCGAGGGTCTTCTCGAGGTGCATCCGCTCGACGTCGGCCAGGGTCGGCCAGTCGCCTCCCGGAATCGGCCGCGGCTCACTCGACGGCTCGGCGGGAGCCCGCGCGACACCCACGCCGGGCGACTGCACCTCCGGAGCGACGCGGTACACGCCGGGGAGCCCCGTCGCCGCGAGAACCCCCTGGGTGGCGGCCTTCACCAACCCGGAAACATCGCTGGTCGCGCCCGGAACCGTCGCCTCGGCGCCGGCGAGGCTGACGAAAGCCCCTCCGACCTGGATCGGCCCACCGGACATCATGAACCCCGTCAGGGCATCGGGTTCGATCTCGTCGCCGGACGAGAACATCACCGCCCGCTCGAGGACGTTTTCCAGTTCCCGGACGTTGCCCGGCCACGAGTAGGACTGCAGGGCGTCGATCGCCGCCGGCGACAAGCCAAACAACGGCATGCCGTGCCGGGCGGCGAGCTCCGCCAAGTAGCGAACGGCGAGAACCGGGATGTCCTCAGGCCGTTCGCGAAGGGGGATCGTGCGGATGGTGACGACGTTGAGGCGGTAGAAAAGGTCCTCGCGGAACCGCCCCTCGGCGACCTCCTTCGAGAGATCACGGTTGGTGGCGGCGACGACCCGGACATCGACGGCGATTTCCTGGTGGCTGCCGACGGGCACGACCGTTCGTTGCTGGAGCACACGCAGCAGTTTCGCCTGCAACTCCAACTCCATCTCCCCCATTTCGTCGAGGAAGATGGTGCCGCCGTCAGCAGCCCGGAAACAACCGAGCGTCGAAGCGGTCGCCCCGGTGAAGGAACCCTTGAGGTGGCCGAACATGTGGCTGGCGAACAACTGGCCCGTCGTCGCTGCACAATCGACCGGGATGAACGGCTTGTTCGACCGCTTGCTGCACGCGTGAACGGCGCGGGCGATCAATTCCTTGCCCGTGCCGCTGGGGCCGAGAACCAACACGCTCGACTGATGGCCGGCCACCATCTCGATCGCCCGCCGGACCTGCTGAGCCCACGGCGAGATCCCGACGATCCGCTCGAGGAACGAACTGGATGCAGAGGCCTTCCGCTGCGCCGAGCGATCACTCGGCGTGGCGGCGCTGGATGGCAGAGGCGACGAGTTCATGGTCGGGACTCCCGTGACGGTCCAGTCGATTTCATTCGATGGCACGTATGACGTGCCTACCGCCAAAATCACTATCCCCGCGGCACGACGATTCCCTCCCGAGTCCGTCAGCGACACCGCCGCACGGTGGGGAGACGATCGTTCACCACGCCAAGCCTCGATGAGCCCTGCACCAAAGCCTGAATGGGTGGCGGTACAGTACAGTATTGAGATGGAGGATGCCAACTCCCCCCCGGCAGAGCCGACGCCCTACGGCCGCGAGACAGTCCCTTTGGGGGACCCACCTGACCCGCGGTGACGTGGGGGATCGGCGGCACCCGCTGGACGGCGTGGCCAGCGGCCCGCCGAGGGGTCGCGTTGGACGGCGTTCGAAGTCACGATGAAGTCGGCGTTTCAGGACGATCGATCGACGGCTTCACCGTACGGCCGGCAGACGTCCACGGCCCTTCGACGTCCCCCGCAGCCAGTTCGTCTCTCATCCATGCCGACCCACCCGCCGGACACGCCCGGATTCCTCGACCGCGGACGTTTCCGGTTGTTTGCCGGGCTTGTGTTGCTCGCCGCCGGTTGGTTCGTCGTCGATCGACTGCTGGTCGACCGGACGGCGATCGTGGTCGGCTTGTTGCACTCGCGCACCGGGCCCGATGCCGCGACCGAGGAGCCGATGCTCGAGGCGGAGATCGCCGCTCTCACCGAGTTGAACACCGGCGGTGGACTCCTCGGACGCCCGGTGCGGTGGGTCGTGGCGGACGGCGCCTCCGACCCCCAGTCGTTCGCGCGGCAGGCAGCCCGGCTGATCAGGGACGAAGGGGTGTGCGTGCTGTTCGGCTGCTGGCGGACACCGGGACGGAAGGCGGTCCTGCGAGTCGTCGAGGCCAACGATCACCTGCTCGTCTTCCCGGCTCGTTACGAGGGACTCGAGCAGTCCCGGCATGTCGTCTACGCCGGTCCCGTTGCCAGCCAGTTCGTCGGGCCGGGAGTGCGGTGGCTGACGGAGGACAGGGGAGCGTGGCGATTCTTCCTCGTCACCGCTGACGACACCTGGGGCCGGAGTGTCGAGGCGATCGCCGAGGACCTGCTCATCGGCTTGGGTTGCGAGATCATCGGCCGGTCGACGGTGACGGCGGAGCAGGACCTCGTCACGACGGCTGCCGCGATCACGGCGGCCCGCCCCGATGCCGTGATCAGCATGCTCGAATGGCCGATCTCCGCGAAGCTCTCGCGGAACCTCCGTGGCGGGGGGGTGCGATCCGAGACGACACCCCTGCTGGTGCTGCCCCTCTCCGCGCACGTCGTCCCCGGCGGCGATTCGATGACCGGGGCCGCCACGGTGGTCGCTACCTCGGCCGGCCCCCTCAGTCCGACGGGCCAGCGGCCCCCGGGGAGCCAAAGCGAGTCGACGGCTGGCGCCCGGACGGCCGTCGGCCTCTGGGCGCAGGCGGTCCGTAACGCCGATACCACCGACGTGCGACAGGTCCGCGAAGCGATTCGCTACGGCAGTCTGGCCGAGGCCGACGGCCTGCTCGCGGTCGACCCTGAGTCCCACCACACCTGGCAGCGGATGCGTGTCGCCGTGATCCGTCCCGACGGCCAGGAAGAAGACGCAGCCAAGCCCGTGCCGGCCCCGCTCCGCCCCTTTCCCTTCCCGACGACGCGCTCCCGCTCCCAGTGGGAGCAGTTCACTGCCGCGCTCGTGCGGCGCTGGGGAGGCTCGTGGGCACCACCGACCGCGATCGGGAACGGACCCGGTGACAGTCGTCCCGGCCAACCGCCGTCGCCCGAGCGAGGCACGGTGCGATGACGACGCGTCCCTCGGCCCGCGCGGCGGCGGAGCAATCGATGCCCCGGTCGATCGCCGGGAGGTTGTTGTTCTGGTTCCTGGTGATCGCCCTCATCCCCTGCGCGATCCTCACAGCCACCACGGCCCGGATCGCGACCCGGGCGCTCGAGAACTCGGTGCGCCGGAACCTGGTGCAGATCGCCGGTGCCAAGGCCAACGAACTGGAATCGTTTTCCGCCGAGCGGCTGCGCGACGGGGCGACGCTCGGGCGGTCTCCCGACGTCGCCCGTGCGATTCACGCGCTGGCGGCCGGCGACCGTCCCCGGGCCGGCACGGAACCGGCCATCGACCGGGCGCTGAAGTCGTATCTCGATTACGCCGCCCGCACCCTGGGTTACTCACAACTGCTCCTCGTCGACCGCGACGGCACGGTGCTGTACTCGCTCGACGACTCGGTGCCGACCGGCACCATGCTCGAGGAAGGGCAGCTGGCCGGTTCGGAACTCGCGGCCGGGTTCCGCCTGTCATCGTCGCTCCTGGCACCGGAGTTGTGCCGTTTCCAGGCGTATGGCCCCGCCCAGCGACAACTGGCATTCGTCACCAGCCCGGTCCTCGACGACGGGCGGCTGATCGGTGTGGTCGCTCTGGGACTGGGACCGGACCCGCTATGGCGCATGCTCGACGACTGGAGCGGTCTCGGCGAGACGGGCGAAATCATGGCGGCGATGCGCGTCGGTGACGACATCCTCGTGACCACTCCGTTGCGGCATGCCCCCGACGCGGCCTTCCGCCTGCGGCTCCCGCTCGACAGCCCGCGCGGACAGGCGGTCCTGCGGGCGACGCGCGGCGAGCGCGACGACGGTCCCGGGGTCGATTACCGGGGCGAGGCCGTGGCCGCGGCCTGGTGCTACCTGCCGAGCCTCCGGTGGGGGATGCTCGTCAAGCAGGACGCCCGGGAGGCGCTGTCGCTGGTCAACTTCCAGCGCGCGACGATCATCTGGTTGTCGCTGGCGACGATCGTCGGGGTGACGCTCGCCGCGTTCGTCGTGGCCCGGACGATCTCGACCCCGATCCGGACCGCCGTGGGGGTGGCACGGCAGGTCGCCGGTGGCGACCTGAGGGCCAACGTCGGCAACGGCTCCGACGACGAGACGGGGGCGCTGCTGGCCGCGATCCAGACGATGACCAACGACCTCCGCGGCCTCATCGGCCGGATCCAAAAGTCGTCGGTGGCGCTGATCTCGACCGCCACCGCGATCCAGGCGACGAGCACCGAGCAGCAACAAGTGATCAGCGACTACGGCGCTTCGACGAGCGAGGCCGTCGCCGCGGTCAAGCAGATCTCGGTGACCAGCCAGGAGCTGGTCCGGACGATGACCGAGGTCAACGACATGGCGGCCCACACCGGCGACATGGCGGCCGAGGGCCGGGTCAATCTCGCCGGCATGGGGGCGACGATGCGACACCTCGCCGACAGCACGCTGTCGTTCAACGCGAAACTGGCGGTGATCAGCGAACGGGCCGCCAACATCAACTTGGCGGTGACGACGATCACCAAAGTCGCCGACCAGACGAACCTGCTTTCGATCAACGCCGCGATCGAGGCCGAAAAGGCCGGGGAACTCGGGCTCGGGTTCCTCGTCGTCGCCCGCGAGATCCGCCGGCTCGCCGACCAGACCGCGGTCGCGTCGCTGGACATCGAACGGATGGTCAAGGAGATGCAGAACAGCGTCTCCGCCGGCGTCATGGAGATGGACAAGTTCACCGACCAGGTGCGCAGCGGCGTCCGCGAGATCGGCGAGGTGTCGGCGAAACTCGCCGACATCATCTCCGCCGTCCAGGGAATCACCGGCCGGTTCGGTCAGGTCACCGAGGGGATGCGCGCCCAGTCCCAGGGTGCCGAGCAGATCCGCGAGGCGATGATGCGCCTCGCCGAGGGGGCCGCGCGGACGGCCGAATCACTCACCGACTTCAACAGCGCCACGATCCATCTCCGCGAGGCGGTGGGCGACCTCAAAGAGGAGGTTTCGCGGTTCACGATCTGAAGCCCGCCGCCGCGGGCATTCCCCGCCGCCGGCCGGCCGTGACCGCGCAGGCATGCAACTGATCACCTTCACAATCGACGGCCAGTCGTTCGCCATCGAATCGCGCTACGTGATCGAGGTCCTGCCGCTGGTGCCGCACCGCCAGGTGCCGCTGCTCCCCGACTACGTCGCGGGGATGTTCATGTACCGCGGCCACCTGATCCCCGTCGTCGACCTCGGAGTCCGGCTCCGCGGGCGACCGGCGACGCGGAGGCTGAGCACCCGGATCATCGTCGTGCACTTCACCGCCATCGCAGGCGACAACGCTCCCAGCCGGGCGGTGCGCGTGGGACTGGTGGCGGAAAACGTCATCGCCACCTGCCACGCCGAGGAGGCCGACGCCTCCTATCCGGCACTGCGGCTGGACAACGCTCCTTTTCTGGGAGGTATCCTGCGCCTGGGTCAGGCCACCGTGCACCTGCTCGACGTCGAGCGGCTGCTCCCCCCGGAGATCGTCTCCGGGCTGTTTCCCGATGAACCCCGGCGCGCCCTCCCATGACGCCCGTCGAACCTGTCGACGAGACGACGGCCGAGGCGTTGCTGCGGCGCTGGATCGGCCTCGACCCGGGCACGGTCGGTCCGGCGGCGATTCGCCGCGCCGTCCGCAAACGGATGGCGGTCCTCGCCGAAACCGATGTCGAGCGCTACGCCGCGCGGGCCACCGTCGACCCCCTCGAACGGGATCTGCTGGTCGAGGAAGTCGTCGTCGCCGAGAGTTGGTTCTTCCGCGATCCCCAGGTCTACGGCTTCGTGCGCCGCTTCATCTGCGACCGCGTCGCGAATCGAGACCGGCAGGCGGTCCGGGTGCTGAGCGTGCCCTGCGCCGCCGGCGAGGAACCGTATTCGCTCGCGATGACGCTCCTCGACGCCGGGCTGGAGCCGGGGACGTTCGTCATCGACGCCTCCGACGTCAGCCGGTCCGCGCTCGAGCGGGCCCGCGCCGGCCGCTACACCGCCAACGCGTTCCGGACGAACGACCTCGCCTTCCGCGACCGGTGGTTCCGCACGGAACAGGGCTCTTCGGTGATCGATCCGACGGTTCAAGACGCCGTCCGCTTCTCCTGGGGAAACCTCCTCGACGAGTCGTTCACGGCGACGGCGTTGGCTGCGGGGCGTGCGCCCTACGACGTGATCTTCTGTCGCAATCTGCTCATCTACCTCACTCCCGCCGCACGGGTAGAGGCCGAACGGGCCATCGACGCGCTCCTCCGGCCCGACGGACTTCTCGTCCTCGGTGCTGCCGAACCACCGATCATGAAGGGGGCCTGGGTTCCGGCCGGCGAGGGCTCGGTGTTCGCCTTGCGGCGCGGTGTCGACGGCTTCGCGTCGATCGGCCGGACGGCACGGCGCAGACCGCGCGCCGAGTCGCTGCCCGGTACTCGACCGGGTAGCCCACCCGTGCGCCCCTCCGAGGCACCGGCCGGCGATGCCGCGACGCGGACGCCCTCGGCGCAGGCCGGGCCCACCGTGCCGCGGCCGTCCGTCGGGCCGGGCCCGCGCAGCGCGACGGCATCCGCGGCCGCTTTGCACCTGGCGATCCGGTGCGCCAACGAACTGGCCAATCAAGGGCGGCTGAGCGAGGCGCTCGAGGTCTGCGCCGAACACCAGCGTTCCGCCGGACCGACCCCGGACATCTATTTCCTGATGGGGATGATCCACCAGTCCGCGGCCGATCACGACGCCGCCCAGGACTGCTTCCACAAGACCCTGTACCTCGACGGCGCGCACGCCGACGCCTGCCTCGCCCTGGCCCTGCTCGCCGGACAGCGCGGCGACGCGCGGCTGGCGGAGCTGTACCGCCGTGCCGCCACCCGTGTCGTCGCCCGCCGGGGGGACCTGCGATGACCCCCGACGGCGGACCGCGTGCGTTTCCCATCGCCGGGCAGCCCCCGCCGGCGATCAAGACGATCCCCCCGCCCGATTGCTGGCGGACCATCGGCGTTTCGGGGGACCGCAGTTGCGCCGAGCTGGAGACCTTCATCCATTGCCGGAATTGCCCGGTCCTCGCCGAGGCGGCGCGCACGTTCTTCGACCGCCCCGCTCCGGACGGGTATCTGGAGAACTGGACAGCGATCCTCGACGCGCCCGAGGCCCCCGCCACCACCGCGGCCACGAGCATGCTCCTGTTCCGCCTCGGCCAGGAGTGGTTCGCGCTGCCGGCGGAGGTGCTCGTCGAAGTCACGTCGCTCCGCCCGCTCCACCGCGTCCCCCACCGCGGCGCGGGGGTGCTCGAGGGCCTGGTCAACATCCGCGGCCAGCTCCGGTTGTGCGTCTCGCTCCGTGGGATCCTCGGCCTCGCCGATCTGCGGGCGACCGCCTCGGGAGGTGACGGGGCCCCCGGACCGCCGGCGCGGCTCCTGGTCGTCGAATCCCGTGCCGGAGCTGCCGAAATGTGGGTCTTCGCCGTCGACCAGGTGGCCGGGGTACAGCGCGTCGAGCGCGGGGCACTGCGGTCGGTGCCGTCGACGGTGAGCCAGTCGGCAGCCCGCTATTCCCAGACGCTGTTCGATTGGCAAGGGCAGGCGGTCGGGGTCCTCGACGACGAGCGATTGTTCGCCGATCTGCGCGGCATGATGGCGAGCTAGGGCGGTCGCTGAACGGGACGGAAAGGGGCAACGCGGTGGCGGACGAAGACCTCAGCGGCTTTTCGATGCTGGAGCTGTTCCGCCTCGAGGCGGAGAGCCAGACGTCCGTCCTGTCCGCCGGTGTGCTGGCCGTCGAATCCCCGGACCGCTCGCCGCGTCTCGTGGAGTCGCTGATGCGCGCCGCCCACTCGCTCAAGGGCGCGGCGCGGATCGTGGGTCTCGATCCAGCCGTCCGGGTGGCCCACGCGCTGGAGGATTGCTTCGTGGCCGCCGGTGTCGGCACGCTGCGCGTCGGCCCGGAACACGTCGACGCCCTTCTCGAGGGCATCGATTTCCTGTCGGCGATCGCTGCCGCCGACGACGCCCTCGCTCCCGACGGACCGTGGAGCCGACGCGCCGACACCGTCGTCGCTCGGCTGACGTCGTTGGGCAGCACCACCGCACCGGCCCCCGCCCTCGTTCCGGCCGCAGCACCGCCGCCCCTCGTGCCCGACACCGCGGTGGCGGTCCCCTGGCACGCCGTCGCGTTGCCGCCCGATCCGGTCACGATCGCCGCCAGTGAAACGATGCTCGAGCCGGTCGACCGGGTCGTCCGTGTCTCGGCCGACAGCCTGACGCGGCTGGTCGGTCTCGCCGGCGAGTCGCTGGTGGAGACGCGGCAGTTGCGCCCGTTCGTCGACTCGGTGCTCTCGCTCCGGGCTGCCCAGGTCGATCTGTGCGACACCGTGGCGGCCCTCGAGGACCGGGTGACCGTCGACCGCTCGGGCCCCGCCTCCCCGCTGCCGGCGATGGTGGAGCGGCTCCGGGCGCGGTGCGAGGAGACACTGGTCGCGATCAATCGCCATCTCGAGGACTTCGAGAGCTTCGCCCGCCGCAACGAAGACCTCTCCGGCCGGCTGCACCACGAGGTGATCGTCAGCCGGATGCGCCCGCTCGCCGACGGTCTGCGCGGCATCCCGCGCCTCGTCCGTGACCTGTCGCGGACGCTCGGCAAGCAGGTCCGGCTCGAGGTCCGCGGCGAGCAGACGGGGGTCGACCGCGACATCCTCGACAAACTCGAGGCTCCCCTCACCCATCTGCTCCGCAACGCCCTCGACCACGGCATCGAACCGGTCACGGACCGCATCGCCGCCGGCAAGCCGGCCGCGGGAACGATTCTCCTCGAAGCCCGGCACCGCGCCGGGATGCTGCAGATCGTCCTCTCCGACGACGGACGTGGTGTCGACATCGAACGCCTCCGGTCGCGGGCCGTCGAACGCGATCTCGTCGCCCGGCAGGTGGCGGAGCGGCTCTCCGAGGCCGAGATCCTCGAGTTCCTCTTCCTCCCCGGCTTCTCGACGAAGGAACTGGTGACGGAACTCTCCGGCCGGGGTGTCGGCCTCGACGTGGTCCAGAGCATGGTCAAGGGCGTCGGCGGGACCGTGCGCGTCGCCAGCCAGCCGGGGCGACGGACCGTGTTCACCCTCCAGCTGCCGATCACGATGTCGGTGATCCGCGCGTTGCTGGTCGACATCGGCGGCGAGCCCTACGCCTTTCCGCTGACGCGGATCGACCGCATCCTGCTCTGCGGGCATGCCGATGTCCGCACGATCGAGGGCCGGCAGTACTTCGACCACGACGGCGGCTCGATCGGGCTGGTGGTGGCGGCACAGATCCTCGACGTCGACGGCGGGGAAGCCCCCGGTGATCCGATGCCGGTGGTGGTGATCAGCGATCGCGGCCAGCGCTTCGGGCTGGTTGTCAACGCGATCCTCGGCGAACGCGACCTGGAGGTCCGTCCTCTCGATCCGCGGCTCGGCAAGGTGCCCGACATCAGCAGCGCGTCGCTGCTGGAGAACGGGGATCCTGTCCTGATCGTCGACGTCGAGGATCTCGTCCTGTCGATCGACAACGTGCTGATGGGCCGCCGGCTGTCGCGGCTGGAGTTCGAGCGGATCGCGCAGCAGACCAGACGCTCCAAACGGATCCTCGTCGTGGACGACTCGATCACCGTCCGTGAACTGGAGAGACAACTCCTCCAATCGCGGGGCTTCACCGTCGACGTCGCCGTCGACGGGATGGACGCCTGGAACGCGATCCGGGGGGGCGACTACGATCTGGTGGTGACCGATGTCGACATGCCCCGGATGGACGGCGTCGGCCTCGTGACCCTGCTCAAGAACGATCCGCTCCGGCGCCACATCCCGGTCGTCATCGTCTCCTACAAGGATCGCGAGGAAGACCGGCTCCGCGGCCTCGATGCGGGGGCCAACCGCTACCTGACCAAGAGCAGCTTCCACGACGAGACGTTCCTCCACACCGTCATCGACCTGGTGGGCGAACCGGCCTGAAAGTTGAACTGTCCGCGGAGGCCTCGGTGCCTGCCGTGGCACCCTGACCCGTCCCGCCCCCCCGGAAACCCCGCCGTGCGCATCGCCATCGTCAACGACGTCCGGGCCGCCTGCGAGGCCCTGCGGCGGATCGTCGAGGGTCGGACCGGTCACGAGGTCGCCTGGACGGCCGTCGATGGTGTCGAGGCGGTCGCGATGGCCCGCCGCGACCGCCCCGACCTGATCCTCATGGACCTGCTGATGCCGCACCTCGACGGGGTGCAGGCGACGCGGCAGATCATGGCGGCCGCGCCGTGTGCGATCCTGATCGTCACCGCCACCGTGAGCGGCAACATCTCGCTGGTCTACGAGGCGATGGGCCATGGGGCCCTCGACGCGGTCGACACGCCGGTGCTCGGCCCCGACGGCGAGCAGGGTGCCGATGCACTGGTCGACAAGATCACGATGATCGCCAAGCTGGTCGGTGTCGCCACCGAGACGCGCCGCCCGGCTCGCCCCGCCCCCACCGCCGCCGTGCCACCGCAGCTGCTGGTCATCGGCGCCTCGACCGGGGGCCCGAAAGCGGTGTCCGACCTGCTGGCGCCGCTGCCGCGTGACTGGAACACGGCCGTGGTGATCGTCCAGCACGTCGACGTGGCCTTCGCCCCGGGGCTGGCGAAGTGGCTCTCCGAACGGACGGGAAGACCGGTGCGGGTGGTCGAAACGGGCCAGTCCCCGGTCGCCGGCGACGTGCTCGTGGCCGGGACCAACGACCACCTCGTGCTTACGGCGGGCCGGTTTCTCGAGTACCGCCAGGAACCCCACGACGTATTTTTCAGGCCAAGCGTCGACGTGTTCTTCGACAGCGTCGCCGCCAACTGGCCGCGGACCGGCGTGGCGGTGCTGCTGACCGGCATGGGAAGGGACGGGGCCCGCGGCCTGCTCCGCCTCAAGGAGCGGGGCTGGTACACGATTGCCCAGGACGAGGCGACGAGCGTCGTCTGGAGCATGCCCAAGGCGGCGATCGACCTCCACGCCCAGTGCGACGTCCTGCCGATCGGGCAGATCGCCCGGGCGGTGATTCCGCGCCTGTCGTCCTGAGCGACGACGGGCCTCGGCGAGCGTGGACCGGCGGCGGCGATCAAACAGTTCGTTCGATCGCCATGGGCGCCGCAGCACCGCCGGCGATCGTCGCGAGGCACTCCAGGACGGTCGCCTCGCCGCCGCGGAGGGCGACCACCTGCACTCCGACGGGAAGCCCGGCACTGCCGCGATCGACCGCGCGCGCCGCCGCCGCGACCGGATCGACCGACCAGGGGCGAGCCGCTTGCTCGTCGGCCTGGACGGTGGTGACCGGCACGCTGCCGGCAGCGAGATCGAGGAGGTTGGCGAGGAAGCAGGGCGCCGCGGCGAGCACGAGCAGCGCCGCGGTGCCATGGCGCAGGGCCGGCAGGGCAGACACCGGGCAGACGAGCGCGTCGTACCGCTCGGCGAGCGCCGCGACCCGGGCCGCGAAGGCCGTCCGCGCCGCGATCACCTCGGCCAGTTCACGGTCGTCGCGCGGTCCGGTGGCGAGGAGCGCCGAGGCCTCGATCCGACGCCCGAGCGACCGGGCGGCCACGGCGACCGTCGGCCGCCAGCGCCGTGGCAGTCGGGCGAGCCCGAGGATCCGCCGGATGCCGGCGATCGGCCGCTCGCCGGCGAACAACCGCCGCACGTCGGCCCCGCCGTCGGCCGACAACAGTGCCAGGTGCAGCCACGCGGCCTCGGTCGCGAGATCGTCGTCGATCCGCGTGGCGACCGCCCCCCGCGCCACGAGGATCCCGACCGCCTCGGCGACGGCACGGCGGATCGCCGGCGAGGCGCCGACCGGCCCGGCTTCGTCCCACCAGCCCACGGTGAGCGGCCCGTCGCGCGCCGGTGCCCCGGCGCCACCGATGAGCGTTGCCGCGGCGAGGTGCAGATCGGCGACTTCGCGGGCGAGGAACCCGGCGCGCGGACGGACGACGGTGAGGCTCGGGAGGTTGTCGAAGGCCCCCCCCTCGCCGAGCGCCGTGGTCCGGGGCACGAGGCTGCAGAGACCGCAGGCGTGCGCCGGTTGGCGGATGCTCCCGGCGAGGTCGTTTCCCAACGCCAGCGGCACCACCCCCGCGCCGACCAACGCCGCATCGCCTCCGCTCGACCCGCCGGGCCCGCGGGCGGGATCCGTCGGGTGTGCGGTGCGGCCGTGGACCGGGTTGTCGGTCTCGTGGAGGTACATCGCCTGGGGAACGTTGGCCTTCCCGACGACGATGGCGCCCGCCGCCCGGAGCCGGGCCACGAGGAGGGCGTCGGTGCGGTCGATCCGACCGCGACGGTTTCGGATACCCAACGTGGTGGGCAGGCCGACGACCCCGAAGCATTCCTTCACGCTCACCGGCACGCCGGCCAGCGGACGGCCGTGGCAGCCGCTGGCGTCGAGGGCGGCGGCCTCGGTGGCGGCCCCATCGTGGCGGGGCAGCACGAGGGCGTTGAGACGGGCATGGGACGCGCGATGGAGCCGGACATGCTCGGCCAACACCGCCGCAGCCGACGAACCGCCGGCGACCGCTGCCGCGATGGACCGTGCGGACGGGATCATCGGATGGCGCGGGCGACGGTCACCCGTCACCGTCTCCTGGGAACCAGTGGACAAAAACCCTGGAGCGCTTCGGCCAAGGACCAGCTACCGAGCGGGATGCCAGACCGCGGCGCCCCACACCACCCCATCGACGAGCGGAATGCCGGCGACCACGACGCTTTCGCCCACCTGGGCCGCCGGAGCGTGACGGGAGACGACGACGACCGACCGGGGCGCGGCAGCATCGCCGCCCGCCGCCGGCTGGAGGACCACCGCCGACGACCACATCCCGCCGCGACGGGTCGATGCCGTGAGCGTTCCGGTGACGACGAGCCCATCGTCGCCATTTGTCAAGGCCGCGGCCCCCGGCGGGGGCAGTGTGCCGAGGGGAGCGAACGCCCCCGGTTCGCCGATCCGCGCCGGCAGCGCCTCGGCGAGCTCCCGGTGCAGGTCGGGCAGCGGGCGTCCCGCGGCAGCGGCGGAATTGTCGACTACCACCAGTTCGGCCGCTGCCGCGGTGATCGCCCGGTACCACTGTTCCACGAGCTCCGGCCGGCGGTCGTCGTCGTCCGCGACGCCGTCGATGGCCCGGGCCGCGCTGGTCGCGCGGGCCACCGTGGCGGTGAGTCCGGCCCGGTCGATCTCCGCTGTCGCGGGCTCGGCGGGCAGCGGCGCGACCGTGCCGATCGCGGTCTCAGGATCGACCTCGGCAATTCCGGCGGGCTCGGCCGGGGAGCCGGCGGTCTCGATCGCGGTCGTGAAGGCAGTGCCGCGTTCGCCACGGCCCCTGGGCGGTGGCGGCAGCCGATCGAGGGTCGGGAGCCGTGGGCGCCCCGAGGCCCCGCGAACCTTGGCAGGCACGAGGAACCGCATGCCTTCCGGCAGGGCGGCGCCGACCCGGAACGGATCGCGGTGGAAACCCCACAGCAGGATCGCGTAGGCGACGGGAATCGAGAGCAGGCCGCCGAGGACGATCCCGGGCAGTTGCCGAAGGGCGCCGCCGTCGTCGGCGCGGCGGGGACGCCGCGCCCCGGCTCCGGGCAGCGTGGCGAGGTCATGAGCCAAGGCGATGCCGTCGGTGACCCCCTGCGAATCACCGACGAACGATTCGGATCCGCCGGAGCCCTCGCCGGAGCTCTCCGCGGAGCCGACCCCCTCGAAGGCCGTCGACTCGTCGACGACGGCGTTGAACAGGGCCGACTCCGAAGCTCCGTCGGGCTCCCGAACCGAGTCGCCATCGGGATCCTCGGCGATCACGACCGAAGCGTTGTCACCAGGGTCGTGGGCCGATTCACCGCCACCCGCGGGAAGAAACACGGCCGGCCGGCGTGACAGCGGGTCGACGGGCTCGGCTGCGTCGAAACCGCCCGGGTCGTCGAGGGCTTCTTCACCGTCTGAATCGAAGACCGAGTCGCCGGGTTCGGCCTCCGCCTCGGCGAAGCTCAAGTCGTCGGCAGCGCGCGGCGCATCGCGACGTGAAGGGGAGATCCCGTCGCCCCCGTCCTGCTCGCCATCATGGTCGCCGACGACGAAGTCGGGAGGGGGAAAGACCGTCAGCGCCGGAACAGGCCCGCGGCCGGAGGATTCGTCGGCGAGGGGCACGGGACCTTCCCCCTCCCCCCCCTCGGCCCGCGCCCGGTCGCTGTCCCCGCCCCCGGCGTCGCCGTGATCGACGGGCTCATTGGCGCCGGCCCGCTCGTCATCCCCGGCCGATCCCGGCGCAGGGTCGGAACGATCGTCCATGCCTGGCTCTCTCTCCGCGGGCCGCAGACCGTCGCTCGACGCACGACGCCTCCCGCCGATTCTACCCGACGGCCCTGCCCGGAGCCGCGTGCAGCGTCACGGCCGCAGCCGCCCCGCGGGTATGCTGTTTCCGTGGTCGCTGGCCGACCGTCGCCACTCCCCGTTCGTCCACTGGCCGGCCATGATCGACGCCCTCGTCATTGCCCCGCATCCGGACGATGCCGAACTGGGCATGGCGGGCACGATCGCCCTGCTCCGGGCCCAGGGACACTCCGTCGGCGTTCTCGACCTGACCGACGGCGAACCCACGCCCCATGGATCGGTGGAAACGCGGGCGCTGGAGACGGCAGCGGCGACACGGGAACTGGGACTCGACTGGCGGGAGAACCTCGGCCTCCCCAACCGCCGTCTCCGGGCGAACCTCGCCGCCCGCGCCGCCCTCGCCGGCGTCATCCGTCGCACCCGTCCGCGCTGGTTGTTCGCGCCGCACTGGGTCGATGCCCACCCCGATCACATCGCCGCCACTCGTCTGGTCACCGCGGCGCGGTTCTGGGCGAAGCTCACGAAATGCGACCTGCCGGGGGAACCGTGGCACCCCCAGCGGATCTACCACTACGCCGCCGTCCACCTCAAGGTCCACTTCCGACCCGCCTTCGTCGTCGACATCTCTTCGACGTGGGAGGTGAAGCGACGTTGCCTGTCCTGTTACGCCAGCCAGTTCCCCCCCGACGCCCCGCCTCCGACGGTCCTCGACCGCGTCGAGGCCGCCGCCCGGTACTTCGGCGCACTCGCGGGAGTCAGCCACGGCGAGGCGTTCACCTGCCGCGAACCGATCTGTCTGCGGAATCTCGGCGGTTTGTTCTGACCGCGGCGGCGGTGGACGGCGGTAGCCCCGCAGGATCGCAGGGACTTGACCGCGCCATCCCCGGATCAGTGGGGCGGCAGGTTGACGGCGACCGATAGCACCTCGGTGGGCGCGTCGCGTCCGACCGATCCCCGAGGGCCGCCCCGCATGCCGTCGCGCGACATCAACGTGATTGCCCTGGTCAAGGGGGGGGAACGCTACGTGTTCCTCTACGACGACGAGAGCCGCGACGCGGCCGTGAGGGTGCTGGGGAAGTATGCCGCCGATCCGGACCTGAACTTCTCGTGGCACGACGCCGCGGTGCTCGGCGACAAGGTCCGCCGGGCCCCGGCCCGCGCCGGGCGCGTCCGTTTCGTGCCCCCAGCCGATCGGCCGGCCTGAGATGGCGGCGCGGGAAGGCGGCCCGTTCGACGCGCGCGCCGAGCGGTTCCTGGAGCACCTCGCCTCCCAGCGCGGCGCGTCCCCGCTGACCCTCAAGAGCTATCGCGAGGACCTTCTCCAGCTCGGCGGGTTCCTCGCCTCGGCCGGCTGCGCGGACCCTGCCGGCGCGACCACGACCCTGCTGAGGCGCTACGCCGGAGGCCTCGCGGCCAGCGGCTACGCCGCGACGACCGTCGCCCGCAAACTCGCCAGCATGCGAAGCTTCTACGCCTTCGGCCAGCGCGAGGGCTGGGTGCGTGCCAACCCGGCGCGGCCCGTCCGTAGCCCCCGCAAGGCGCGCCGCCTGCCCCGATTCCTCTCCGGCGAGGAGATCGCCCGGCTCCTCGCCGCCCCGAATCCACGGGCCGCCGGCGGTCTCCGCGACCGGGCGATCCTCGAGCTGATGTACTCCGCCGGGCTGCGCGTCCGCGAGGTGGTCAGCCTCGACGAGGCCGATCTCGACCTCGACGACGGTTCGGTCCGGGTCCGGGGCAAAGGGCGACGCGAACGGTTGGGGATGGTCGGGCGCCACGCCCGCGACGCGCTGTCGGCATGGCTTACCTCACGAAGCGACGGTCACAGCGGGCGCAGCCGGGCGCTGTTCACCAACCGCGCCGGCGGCCGGTTGAGCGTGCGGGGCGTCGCCCGGCTCCTCGAAAAGCACCTTGCAGCGGTCGGGCTGGCCGGACGGGCCAGCCCCCACACGTTGCGGCACAGCTTCGCGACCCATCTGCTCGACGCCGGCGCCGACATCCGCAGCGTCCAGGAGCTCCTCGGGCACAAGAGCCTGGCGACGACGCAGATTTACACCCACGTCACCACCAGCCGGCTCCTCGAGGCCTTCGACAAGGCACATCCGCGGGCGCGGTGACGGACGATCCCCTCGCCAAGGGCTGGCGGCGGCGCTCCACGGGCTGTTCCGGCCTGGCGGTCGTCCCCGAGCAGCCGCTCAGACCAAGCCGCGGCGCACGGCCCACACCGCCGCCTGGGTCCGGTCGGAGACCGCGATCTTGCGGAGGATGTTCTGCACGTGCTCCTTCACGGTCTCGACGCTGATCGTCAGCGACTGGGCGATCTCCTTGTTGGACAGCCCCAACGCCATGTGACGGAGGACCTGCGTCTCGCGCTGCGTCAGCGGGATGTCGGGATCCGGCGCCGCCACGCGGTTGGCCATCGTGGTCGCCACGCGGCGCAACTCCCCCGCCCGCATCGGCAACTGCCCGGCCGCTGCACCGGCGATCGAGCCGAGCAACTCGGCCCGCGACGCTCCCTTGAGGATGTAGTCGTGTGCTCCGCCGGCGACCGCACGGGCGACGTACGTGGGATTGTCGAAGGTCGAGAGCATCACGACCTTCACGTCGGGGCGTTCGGCCCGGATCTTCTCCAGCGCCGTCAGGCCGTCCTTCCCCGGCATGCGGATGTCGAGCAGCACGACATCGGGGCTGAGTTTCTTGGTCAGCCGGATCGCTTCTTCTCCATCACAGGCCTCACCGACCACCTTGACGTCCGACCCGGCCAGCAGGCTGTTGAGACCGCGCCGAACCACTTCATGGTCATCGGCGATCACGACCTTGATCGACATGGAGCTACCTCTTGGGGGGGAGAAACTCGACCAATATTCTGCGTCACCCGCGCACCGTGGGCAAGCCGCCACGACGCCCAACCTGTTGAACCTGTCATTTTACGCGAATTGCGCCCGGGGCCTGGCGGCCGCCTTTCACGACACGCGCGCTACGACGGCACGGAGAATCACGCGACGAGCGTCGATCGCGCACAAGCACCGCCATCCTCCGCGGCGTGATCCCGGTCTGGAGGCGACGTCAAGGCTTCCCGTCACTGCCCGCTCTGTTCCCAGCGCTGCCGCATCCGCGCGAGCATCCCGTCGGCCCCGCGATCGCGGAGCCGTTCGGCGATCCGGAGCCCCAGGGGCGCGCCATCCATGGCCGGGGGCGCGAAGCCGGTCTCGACGATCCGTGACACCGCGGAGTCGCGTTCCTCGAGGACACATGCGGTGAGCGACAAACCACCGTCGGCACGGGCGCGAGCGACGGCGCCGATCGGGGCGAGGCACCCTCCGGCGAGGGCCGCCAGGCAGGCCCGCTCGGCCGTCACGGCCCGCCGGCTGAGGGGATCGTCGAGCGGGGCCAGGAAGCTGGCGAGCGCCGCGTCGTCGGTGCGGATCTGCACTGCCAGCGCCCCCTGGGCGATGGCGGGCCAGAAGCCGGTGGCGGCTTCGCCAGCCGGCGACGAGGCGCTGTCGATCGCCACTGGACCGGGCGTGAGGACCTCGTCGACCCGCGCGGCGAGACCGAGGCGCTCGAGGCCGGCACCGGCGAGGATCAACGCGTCGTACCGGCC
Source organism: Planctomycetota bacterium (assembly GCA_016872555.1). Classification (NCBI taxonomy): domain Bacteria; kingdom Pseudomonadati; phylum Planctomycetota; species Planctomycetota bacterium. The sequence continues at coordinate 31,304 of VGZO01000006.1, read as the reverse complement.
CTCGTCGAGTAACCGCAGACGCGTGTCGACGTTGCCGCGCACGGGGAGGATGCGGAGATCGGGTCGCACCAGCCGCACCTGGGCCACGCGGCGGATGCTCGACGTTCCCACGACCGCCCCGGCGGGGAGCGCCGCCAAGGTCCGAGCCGTGCGCCCGACGAACACGTCCCAGGGCAGCGCTCGGGGGGGGATGCATGCGAGCGACAGACCGGCCGAGTCGGCCGTGGGGAGATCCTTGAGGCTGTGCACGGCGGCGTCGATCCGACTTTCCCGGAGTGCCGACTCCAACTCGCGCACGAAGACTCCGTCGCTCCCCAGCCGCGGTGGCTGCGGATTGCCCTCGTCTCCGCGGGTCAGGATCGGAACGGTCACGACCCGGGCCCCGAGCGCCTCGAGGCGGCGCACGACCCAGCCGGTCTGGACGCGTGCCAGACGGCTTCCCCTCGTGCCGACGCGGATGACGGTCTGATCAGGCATCGCTGGCTCTGGCCCGGGCGACGACGACGCCTGCCACCGCTGCCGCTCCTCCGGCGGCGAGGGCGCGGTGGCACGCGCGCAGCGTCGCCCCGGTCGTCATCACGTCGTCGACGAGGAGCACGCGGCGTCCCGCCACGGCGCGGCGGACGGCGATCGCGTCGGCGAGATTGCCCTGCCGGTCCGCGACCGGGATGCGGTTCTGCATCACCGTCGCGCGGGTCCGCCGCAGGGCGGCGACGACCGGCAGCCCCGCCGCCCGCGCCAGTCCGCGGGCGATGTCACCGGTGGCGCTCGTCCCCCGGCCCAACCGGCGCAGCCAGTGCATCGGCACCGGAACGACGACGTCGGGGCACCACGCACGCAGCCGTTCCGCGTGGCGCTCGGCGACCAGGCCGCCGAGCGCCTGCGCCACGAGGGCCCCGGCGGGGCGCTTGCAGCGCAGCACCGCCTCGCGGAGCGGGCCTGCGTAGGGCCCGAGGACGAGACACCGCGGATCGGTCGCGCCGGCGGTCGGCCCCGGGCCGGCAGTGCCGGCGCCACGGTCGGGCGCGGCGAACGGACACTCCGTCGCGGCATGCGCGAACTCCGCCGCACAGGGGGCGCAGAGCCGCGGCACCACGACGGACTCCGCCGCGGGCAGGTCGACGGCGCACCAGGCACACCGCAGCGGAAAGAGCAGGTCGGCGGCGACGGCAGCGAGCCGCCGCCCCGCGGCGAGGAGGCCGGTTCGCCCAGCTTCCACCGTCCCCGTCGCCGACAGCGGTTGACCCATGGCCCGCGTCTTCCTATCGTCCGCCGCCCGGCTGCACGCCACCACCCCGCGGGTCCCACCGATGCTGATCGACCGGTACGTCACGCGGGCGCAGCTTCACGCCTTCCTGATCGTGTTTCTCAGTCTCGCAGGGCTGTCGTTCGTTGTCGATGCCTTCACCAACCTCGAGGAGTTCATCGGCCACGCTGCCTCCGCCGGGGGCCTCGGCCGCGTCCTCGGGCAGTACTACGGCTGTCGGCTGATCTCGTTTTTCGACGCGACGAGCAGCATCGTCGCCCTCGCCAGCGCGATGTTCGCCCTGTCGTGGCTCGAGCGCCACAACGAGCTGACCGCCCTGTTGGCGGCGGGAATCGACCGCTGGCGGATCGCCCGGCCGACGCTGGTCTTCGCCGCGGTCGTCAGCCTGCTGGCGGTTGTCAACCGTGAGCTCGTCCTGCCGCAGATCCGGACGGCGATCTCGCGCAACGCCCAGGACCTGCGCGGCGACCGTCCCCAACCGTTCGAAGCCCGCTACGACCACGACACCGAGATCCTGTTCCGTGGGCGGACGGCGCAGGCCGGCCTGGCGCGGATCGAGGCCCCGAGCCTGCTTTTGCCCCCGGCACTCGCCGAGCACGGTGTCACGCTCGATGCCGCGGAGGCGGTGTGGCTTCCGCACGACGACCGTCACCCCGCCGGGTACGTGCTCCGCGGCGTCACCGAGCCGGCCGGGATCGACCGGCTGCCGGCGGTCGCCCTCCGTGGCCGGGACGTTGTCCTGACCCGCACCGACCACGACTGGCTCGCGCCTGGCGAATGCTTCGTCGTCAGTGCCGTGACGTTCGAGCAGCTCATCGGCTCGACCAACTGGAGCCAGTACTCGTCGACGGGGGAACTTGTCCGGGCGATCGCCAACCCGGCGCTCGGGGTGAGCGCCGACGTACCCCTGCGCGTGCACGCCCGCCAGGTGCAGCCGCTGCTCGACATGACGCTCGCCGTCCTCGGGCTCCCCTTGGTGGCGGGCCCGTCCCGGCGGGGGATCTTCGTCGCCGTCGGCCTGTGCGTGGGGCTGACGGTGCTGTTCTTCCTCGTCGTGCTCGGCTGCCACGCCCTGGCGACCGGCTACGTCGTCTCACCGAGCGTCGGCGCCTGGCTGCCGGTGCTGATCCTCGCCCCGTTGGCCGCCTGGCTCTCACAACCGATGTGGGAGTGACGAACCGGACGCGGCGGTCGTCAGCCGCCGGCGGGGGCCGCTGCAGCCGGTGCCTGGTCGACCGGAAGCGGAGGGGGGAGGACTTCGAGCGATCGGGCGACGAGCGGGGCGATCGCCTCCAGCGGCAGCGCCGCAGCGGCCTCCTGCCCGACCTGCCAGGCCAGGACGTTGCAAAACTCCTGGTCGTCGTTGGCGGAGATCCAGACTTCGCCCGTGCCGGGCACCTTGAGCACCTTCCAACGCCCGACGACGCCGCTGCGCGCGGTCTCGTCGCGGGGGCCTTCCCACTTGGCGTCGGCGACCCGCACCTGTTGGAGGATCGCGGCCTCGACATCCTCGCGGCGGCGTTCGGCCTTGGGCACCACGCCGAGGGCGAGGATCGCCGGGGGGGCTCCGGCGGCGGCGGCGAATTCGAAGCCGGCCTGGAAGCCGGGCACGTCGGGAAGGAACGCCGGCCGGCCGCGCGGCGGCGGCGCCGTCGGGTCGACCTGCTCGGTGAACACGCGCGGGACGCGGACCCCGATCCGCCCGCCGGCGACCGAGACCGGCTGGGGATGCAGCAGCGAAAACTGCGAATCGAGCCGGTGGTCACTGACCGCTTTGGTGTACTGCTTTTGCCAATCCCCCGAGAAGCACCCGGCGACGACACACACCAGCGGCACCCACCACATGCGGCGCTCGTTCACGGTCCACCTCCCTCGCCCCGGTCGCCGGTCGCTGGGGCGGCCACCGGCGGCTCCCCACTCCCGACACGACCGACAATGTAGTCAAAAACCGTCGCCTCGCCCCGTCCCCCGCCGCCGTCGCCCCTTGCCCGATCCGGTTTTGTTCGCCAAGCCTTTTTTCTCCACCCCGCCACCCCCGACTGCCGATCATTCCTCGGGCGGACATGGTCCCGATCCGGGAGTCTCCCGGACGGGGCCGTCCGCGCTGGCAAGGGAGTGCCCCATGCGGATCAACACCACGCGCTTCGGCCGGATCGACGTCGACGACGCCGACCTGCTCACGTTTCCCAGCGGCCTTCCCGGCCTCGAGGGGTGCCGCGAATGGGCGCTGCTGGCCGATGCCGCCAACGACGCCCTCGGCTGGCTGCAGAGCACCGATCGGCCCGATGTCGCCCTCGCGGTGGTCAGCCCGCGGCGCTTCGTGCCCGGCTACCAGGTGCGGATCCCGCGCAGCGAGTTGCTGCCGCTGGCGATCGGCAACCTGCGTGACGCCCAGCTCGTGGTGGTGGTGTCGCGCAACGGCCACCGGCTGACGCTCAACCTCAAGGCTCCGATCGTCATCAACCTCGCCGCCCGGACCGGACGGCAGGTGGTGGCCAGCGGCGAGTTGCCGTTGCAACACGAACTGGGCGACGAGCGCCCGCACCTGAAACACAGCGCATAATTCGGCAGCAGGCCCGCCCCCGTGCCGGCCACCACGGATAGGTAGCGAAAGGATCAGCGAAGGAGCGATCGATGCTCGTGCTCTCCCGGCAACGCGACGAAAGCATCATGATCGGTGACAATATCGTCATCACGGTCGTGGACATCCGCGGAGACAAGGTGCGGTTGGGGATCAATGCCCCGGCCGAGATCCCGGTGCACCGCCAGGAGGTGTACGAGGCGATCCAGATGGAGAACCTCCGGGCCTCGCGGCTCGATCCGGGGGAGGCCCGGGGCCTGCGGTCGGCGTCCGATTCGCGCCCCGAACAGAGCGGGAAGCCCGGCGATCCGCCGCGGCGCTGAGCACGCGGCGTCGTGCCGGAGCCGACGGCCGTCCGGCTGACGTCAGGCGGCGAAGTAGTCGGGCTCGTGCCCCGGCTTCCACTTGATGTTGCAGCCGATGCTCGGCTTCTGCTCCGTGGCGACCGGCCGTCCGCCGACGAGGGCGTCGATCGCGGCGCGGAGGTCGCCACCGTCGACCGGCACGCCATTGCCGGGGCGGCTGTCGTCGAGCTGGCCCCGGTACACCAGCCGGCGCTCGGCATCGAACAGGAAGAAATCGGGCGTGCAGGCGGCCCGGTAGGCTTTCGCCACCTGCTGGGTCTCGTCGTAGAGATAGGGAAACGGATACCCCCGTTCCTCGGCCTCGCGGACCATCTGCTCGGGCGAATCGGCGGGATGGCTGGAGACGTCGTTGGCGCTGATCGCGACCACGCCGATGCCGCGGCCGATCGCCTCGCGACCGAGGCTCGCAAGCTGGTCGGCGACGTGCTTCACGAACGGGCAGTGGTTGCAGATGAACATCACCAGCGTGCCGCGCGGACCGGCGGCATCGTCGAGCGTGACGACCCGCCCGTCGACATTGGGCAGGGCGAAGGCCGCCGCCGGCGTCCCCAGGGGCATCATCGTGCTCGCCGTTCTCGCCATCGCTGACTCCTCTCGGGCAACGGGCCGTGGATCCGCGGCCCGCCCGTCGCCACCGGCGGGACCGCGCGGGACGGCCGCCGCCGTCGACGCCATCGTAGCAGCGTTCGCCGGGTGACTCACCCCGGCGCCGGCAGGCGAGGCGCTGCACGGCCCCGTGCCACCGTCAGGCGGCGGAGCGGTGGAGGAACAGCCGCCGTGCGTTGGCGGTCGTCAGTGCGGCGATCTCCTCGAGCGTCACACCCCGCGCGATCGCCAGGCAACGCGCCGTGTGGACGACGTGCGCCGGCTCGTTCCGCCTGCCGCGGAGCGGTTCGGGGGACAGAAACGGGCTGTCGGTCTCGACGAGGAGACGATCGGCCGGCAGCGCCGCAGCCGCGGCGCGGAGGGTGCCGGACGACCGGAAGGTGACCATCCCGGCGAAGCCGAGAAAACACCCCAACTCGACCGCCTCGGCCGCTTCCTCCACGGAACCGGTGTAGGCATGGAGGATCGCGGTCAGCGGCCCGCGTGCCAGGGCGGCACGCACGGCATCGAGGACGTCGCGGAGGCTGTCACGGGTGTGGACCACGACCGGAAGCCGGTGGTTCTGGGCGAGGCGCAGGTGCCGGTCGAACCAATCCAGCTGTCGGTCGCGCGGAGCAGTGTCCCGATACCAGTCGAGCCCGGTCTCCCCGACCCCGGCCACCCGCCCCGAGGCCACCAGCCGGACGAGACGGTCCCACTCGGCGTCGTCGGCCTCGTGGACGTCGTTGGGATGCAGTCCTGCAGTGGCCACGATCCCCGGCTCGGCCGCGGCGAGCGCAGCCGCCGCCTCGCTGTCGAGGGCCCGGGTGCCTATCACCGCCATCCCCGAGACGCCGGCGCCACGGGCCCGCGTGAGGACGTCCGCCAGATCCCCGCCGTACCGCATCGGGTCGAGATGACAGTGGCTGTCGAAAAGCTCCATGGTCAGGAGAGCGTCGCCGCCGGTCGCGGCGCGGCCAGCGCCCGCAGGGCGTCGCCGTGGAACCGTGCCGACTGCAGCGCGTCACGGACCAGGTCGGCTTCGGGCCCGGGTGCGGTCGAGCCGAGCAGCGTGTCGAGGGCGGCAGCCTGCTGGTCGATGCCCGTCACGAGACCGGGAAGCAACGACGCCAGATCGACGTCGTGGAGGGCGGTGTAGCGGATCGGATAGCCGCGGCGCGGCGCGGCGCCCCCTTGGTCGTCGAGGAGCGTCCCGGCCCTCTCCACGAGGTCCCGCTGGTCGGCGACCAGGGAGCCCAACGCCGCACGGATCGACTCTGGACCGGGGAACGTGGTCAGACCGGCGTCGGCGAGGAACATCGGCAGCGTCGGCTCGATGAGGTCGAGCAGCTGCTGGAGGATGGCGGGCTGTGGCATGGTGGGCGTGCGAGCGACAGGAGTTGCGGTTTCCCGCTCCGGGCATCGGTCAGGAGGCGAACCCGCCGGCGAACCTCGCGCAGGCGTAGAGCCCGGCAAAAAATACGCCGAACACCACCACCGGCGCCACCAGTCCGGTCACCAGAGCGCCGGGGAACGAGACCAGCGGGAGCGGCTCGGCGACGCGGTCGGCCGGTGGCGGGCTGAAAATCATCAATGCCAGGACGCGCATGTAGTAGACGAGGCTGAACACCGTGTTGAGGCCGCCGACGGCGAGGAGGACGATCATCAGCGGCTTCTCGGCACCGAGCGTGATCGCCTGGGCAGCCGAGGCGAAGACGAGGAACTTGGCGGTGAACCCGGCCAGCGGAGGCAGGCCGATGAGGCTCACCAGCACGATCCCCATCGCCACCACGATGCCGGGACTCGACTGGATGAGCCCCGCGTAGGCGGCGATCTCCTCGCTCCGCAGGACGTTGCGGAGGAAGGCGACGATCGCGAACGCGGCAAGATTCATGAACAGGTAGACGCCGAGATAGAAGGCGACCGCCGCCACGGCGTCCCGCGCGACCCCCGCACCGGCGGCTCCCGCCATCCCGGCACCCCCCAAGGCAATCGCCGCGGCCACGCCGATCATCAGATAGCCGGCGTGGGCGATCGTCGAATAGGCGAGCATCCGCTTGATGTTCGTCTGGCCGTACGCGCCGAGATTCCCGAGCGTGCAGGTGAGCACCGCCAGCAGACCGATCACGTGGGCGGCGTACGACCGGGCGTCGGCGAGCCCGGCCAGCACCGTGGCATCACTCCCGCTCGGCGCGGTCAGCCCGCACCCCAAGCGGATGGCAAGGGCCACGGCGGCAGCCTTGCTGGCCACCGAGAGGAATGCGCCCACCTCGGCAGCCGCACCCTCGAACACGTCGGGGCACCAGAAATGGAACGGCACGGCCGACAGCTTGAACGCCAACCCGACGGCCAGCATCAGCCCGCCGAGCATCAGAGCCGTCGTCACCCCTCCCGGGCTCCCGGCGGCGAGCAGCGCCGACAGCTTCGTCGCCATCGTCGGCAGGTGAAGCGAGCCGAGGACACCGCCCAACAGGCTGATGCCGTAGAGCATGATCCCGGCCGCACCCGCGCCGTAGACGGCGTATTTGAGCGCCGCCTCCGACGCCGCCTTCCGCCCCTTGAGGAAGCCGGCGAGGGCATACGACGGCACGCTTGCCATCTCCACCGCCATGAACACCATCAGGAGGTGGTTGGCCGAGGCCATCAGGCACATCCCGAGCACGGCCCCGAGAAGGAGCACGTGGAAATCGGTTTCCTCCTCACGGCCAGGGATCCCCGACAGCTTCGTGAACGGGATGTAGAGGACGAGGAACCCGGTGAGGATCAGGCGAACGTAGGCGGTGAAGCCGTCGAACACGAGCAAACCGCCGAACAGCTCCTCGCGAAACGCCCCCGCCGACACCGGCTGCCACGGCGATCCGGGCAGGCTACGGAGATCGGCCCAGGCGTAGGCAGCGGCGAAGAGCACGCCGCCGAACGCCACCCACGACGAGTGGAGGAGCCGTGCCCCGGGAAGCATCCGGCACAGGAGCAGCAGCACGACCGTCACCGCGAGGCAGGCCTCGGGGCGGAACGCGGGTAGCGAGACGTTGAGCGTGTCGCTGACCAGATCCGTCAGCAGGACGCCGAGGTTCACGGTTGGGCTCCGGTGGAGGCGACGTCGGCGACCGGCCCGCCTGCCGACAGCGCGGGGCGGGCATCGTGAACCTGCCGCGTCCAGGTGGCGAGCGCCTCCACCTGCCGGTTCACGGTCGGGGTGACGGTGCGGAAGATCGCCTGCGGGGCGACACCGAACACGATCGCCAGCAGGACCAGCGGCACCGCGATCGCCAACTCACGCTGCGACAGCGGCTCGAGATGATCGCCGTGGGGCCCCTTGTACTCGGCGCCCAGGTACACCCGCTGGATCGCCCAGAGGATATAGGCGGCGGTGATGATCACCGTGAACGCCGAACAGACCGCCAGCGCCTGGCTGTACTTCCAGCTCGACAGCGTGACGAGGACCTCGCCGATGAACCCGCACAAGCCGGGGAGGCCGAGGCCGGCGAAGAAGATCGTCACCGCCAGGCCGGCGTAGACCGGCATCCGCGCGAAGATCCCGCCGAATTCCTCGAGGTTGCGGTGGTGCACACGGTCGTAGAGCACGCCGACCATGAAGAACATCCCCGCGGAACTGATGCCGTGGGCGAGCATCTGGAACATCGCGCCGTTGACCCCCTGGGCCCAGGCGTCCCAGGCGTATTGCGTACCGGCGACCGCGCTCCACACGCCGAGGCCGAGCATCACGTAACCCATGTGGCTGACGGAGCTGTAGGCCACCATCCGCTTGAAGTCCTTCTGGGCCAGGGCCGCGAACGCCCCGTAGACCATCGATACGACACCGAGGCCGCACACCAGCCAGGCAAGGCTCAGGCCGCCCCCCGGGCAGATCGGATAGCAGATCCGCAGGATCCCGTAGCCGCCGAGCTTGAGCAGGACGCCGGCCAGGATCATCGAGATCGGCGTCGGCGCCTCGACGTGGGCGTCGGGAAGCCAGGTGTGGACCGGCACGACCGGGACCTTGATCACGAACCCGATCAGGAGGAGAAGGAAAGCGAGCGTCTCGACGCTCCACCCCCAGACCCTCGCCGTGGCGAACGGGCTGTCGGGCGACTGCCCGATTTCCGCCAAGGCGAGGATGTTGAACGTGTGGATCGGGGCCGGCGCCGAGCGGATCTTCTCCACCGCCGCGATCCGCGCCGCCGGCTCGAGATCGGGGCTGACGACGTGCGCCGCGAGGAGCTTTTCCGGCGACAGCGTCCGAACGTCGCTGGTGAAGTACAGCATCAGGATCGCGATCAACATCAGCACGCTGCCGAGCAGCGTGTACAGGAAGAACTTGATCGCCGCGTACTCGCGCCGCGGGCCGCCCCAGATGCCGATGAGGAAATACATCGGCAGCAGCATCACTTCCCAGAACACGTAGAACAGGAAGAAGTCGAGGCCGAGGAACACGCCGAGCATGCCGGTCTCGAGGAGTAGAAACAGCACGAAATAGGCTTTGACATGCTTGGTGATCGGCCAGCTCGCGGCCGCCGCCAGCACCGACAGGAACGTCGTCAGGAGCACCAGCGGCATGCTGATCCCGTCGAGCCCGAGCAGGTACTCGATGTTGAAGGCCGGGATCCACGGCAGCTTGACCACCGACTGCATCCGGGCGAGCCCGCTCTCGAACTGCCCCGGCCCGCGGCCGCCGAACAGCCATGGCAGGCAGATCCAGGCGGAGAGCAGGAACACGACCGCCGTGGTCCCCAGGGCGATCCAGCGCACCGTCTCGTCACGGCCGCGGGGGATGATCGGCAGCGAGAGGAATGCCGCCACGAGGGCGGGGAGGAACAGCATCAGCGTCAGCGGCCAGAAGGCGGGCTGCACGGCGGCGGCGGCGTCGGGCATGGTCGATCCGTGGGAAGGAGCGGTGGGTGCGGTGTCGGGCGGCGGCGATCAGCCGGCCAGCGCCGTGCGGTAGAGGAAACTCACGAGGACGAACAGGGCGACGGTACCGAGGGCGATGAACAGGACGTACTGGCGGAGCCGACCGGTCTGCAATTTCTTCAGTTCCAATCCGGCGTTCCATGTGACGTCGGCAGTGGCATCGACGAGCCCGTCGACCACCCAGCGGTCGATCCAGGCGTCGATCCCGGCGATCCGCCGGGCGCACCAGGCGACGCCGTCGATGATCCGGTCGATGATGCCCCGATCGGCGCCGCTGGCGATTCCCGCCAGCGCCAGTGCGGGCTTGACGAACACCGCGTCGTAGAGCTCGTCGACGTACCAGCGGTTCGCGAGGAACGTGTACACCGGACGGAACAGCCCGGCGACCAGGCCAGGGGAGAGGATCTTCCACCAGTACATCGCCGCCGCGAGCAGCACGCCGGCCGTGGCGGTCGCGAACGCGGTCAGCGTCGCCGTGACATGGACGGCCCCGACATGGCTCTCGTGCTCGGCGGGGATCGTGAGCCCCGGAAACAGGTAGCCGCTCGATTCGGTGCCGCCGGTGCCGGCCGGCCGCGCCTGTTCGATCAGGTTCGCGATTCCGAACCCGCCGGGCAGCGTCCACCCGGCGACCACGGCAAGGACTGCCAGCACCAACAACGGCCTCACCATCACGTCGGGCGACTCGTGGGCGTGCTCGGCGACGTGGTGGTCGCGCGGGCTGCCGAGGAACGTCATGAACCAGAGGCGGAACATGTAGAACGCGGTCAGGAAGGCACCTCCGGCGACCGCCAGAAACAGCCACCCACGCCCGGGGTTGGCATTGGCGAACGACAGCGCCTGGGCGAGGATCGCGTCTTTCGAGTAGTAGCCGCTGGTGCCGATCACGAACGGGATCCCGGCACCGATGATCGCCAGGCAACCGACGAGCATCGTCCACGCCGTCGCCGGCATCGGGCGGAGCAGGCCGCCCATCTTCCGCATGTCGTTGGTGTGGCAGGCGTGGATCACCGACCCCGAGCAGAGGAACAACAGGCTCTTGAAGAAGGCGTGGGTGACCAGGTGGAACAGGCCCGCCGCCCAGCCGCCAACCCCCAGCGCGAGCATCATGTAGCCGAGCTGGCTGACGGTCGAATAGGCGAGCACGCGCTTGATGTCGTTGGCGACCAAGGCGATCGTCGCCGCGATGAACAGCGTGATCGCCCCGATGACGGCGATCACGAACAGCACGTCGGGGGTGAGCACCGGATAGAAACGGCCGACGAGGTACACGCCCGCCGCGACCATCGTCGCCGAATGCACCAGCGCCGACACCGGCGTCGGCCCCTCCATCGCGTCGGGGAGCCAGACGAAGAGCGGGAACTGGGCGCTCTTCCCCACGCACCCGCAGAAGATCCCCACCCCCGCCACGAACAGCAGCCATCGCCCCAGCCCGCGTGATCGCCAGCCCTCGACGTTGGCGGCGACGGCGGTGGCGGTGGCAGCGGGGTCGCCAGCGCCCGTCCGGACGATGGCGGCGACGTCGGCGGCCGCCTCGGCGGCGACCATGCCGTCGGGGACCGTGAGCGCGTGACCGCGGGCGGGCGGCCGCACGAGGCTGAACAACCCCTGGCGATTGACCGGCGTGCCGAGGTCGTCGGGCACGACCCGGTCGCCGAAGTGGAGCGTGCCCAGCGCCCCCCACAGGGCCATCAGGCCGATCAGCATGCCGAAGTCACCGACCCGGTTGACGATGAACGCCTTGTTGGCGGCGGTCGAAGCCGAGCGACGCTCGAAATAGAAGCCGATCAGGAACCACGAGCAGATGCCGACGAGCTCCCAGAAGATGAACACCATCGCCAGATTGCCGGCGATCACGATGCCGAGCATCGAAAAGCAGAACAACGACAGGGCCTGGAAGAACCGCGGAAACCGCCCCGGCCGGTGGAGGTGGTGGCCGTCGGCGAGCGTCACCTCGTGGTCGGTCACGCCGTGGAGCTCGTCGTGCATGTAGCCCGACGCGTAGACGTGGATGCAGGTCGCGATCAGCGTGACGACCACGAACATCAACACGGTGAGGGCGTCGATCCACCACCCGATCGACAGCGTGAGGCCCCCTGCCTCGTAGAGCGTGTACCAATCGCCGCTGTACGACGGCGGCAGCGGCGCACCGTGACCGCCGGCACCATGGCCGTCGTCGGCGTGCCCGTGGGCCGATTCGCCCCCCGCGGCCGCTCCCTGATGTCCGTCGCCGGCCCCGCCTGGGCCGGCGGCGCCGTCGTCACCGACGGCACCATGGTCCGCGCCGCCATGGGAAACCGCGACGACGGGGTGGTTGGAAACCCAGACGCCCGCCGCGAGCAGGGACAGCACCAGCGACGTGGCGATCGCCGCGGTCGCGAGCCGCGCCGCGTCGCGCCCGTGCGGCCCCATCCGCGGCCCGTAGAACAGGATCGCGACGAACGACACCAGGGGCGCCAGCCAAGCCAGGCCGAGGAGGAACGGCAGGGTCGACGAAGCGTCCATGGAATGTCGTGAGGCGGTGCGGCGGGATCGGAATCGCCCGGACGGCGGCAACCCGCCTTCCGGCGCGGCCTCACCCCTTGAGGTCTTCGCCACGGTCGACGTCGACGGTGGCATGGTTGTTGTAGAAATTCAGCGTGATGGCGAGGGCGACCGCGGCCTCGGCCGCCGCCAGCAGGATCACGAACAGGGCCGTCACCTGCCCATCGAGCCCGAGCCCGCCGCTCGGATCGCCGAGTCCGCGGAGGTAAGGAGACGCGAGGGCGACGAAGTTGATGTTGGCACCGTTGAGCACCAACTCGATCCCCATCAGCACGCCCAGGGCGTTGCGCTTCACCGCCATGCAGACGACGCCGGCGACGAACATCACCGCCCCGACCGCCATGTAGTGGGCGACGCTCACCGGTTCGCTGATCGGCCAGACGGCCAGCAGCGCGGGGCCGGCGGTGGCGTGAAACGACTCCCCCATCAGCGCGCCCCTCCGTCGTTGACAGTCGATGCGACCAGAGCGGACCTGCTCCCGCCGGGAGCAGCGCGTGCCACGGCCGCTCCCGGCGGCGCCACGGACACCGACTCCACCGGATCAGCCGACGCCACCGCGTCGAGCGACCGCGGGGTGCGCCGGCGCTTGGCGCGGGCGAGGTAAGCCGCGCCGACGAGCACGACCAGCAGGTGGACGGAAACGATCTCGAAGGGAAGCAGATACCCTGCCCGCCCGTGGCCCGGGCCGCCATCGACGCGGACCCCGAGCAACGCCATACCGAGCGGCGTGGCCGACGGCTCCGCGACCGTTCCTGTCGCGGGCAGGCTCCAGGCCTCGACACCGACCACGGCCCACACGAGCAGCGCCAACAGCCCCAGGCCGGCGATGCCGCCGAGAAGCCGATCGCGCGCCGGCGTCGCCAACGACACGAACGGCGACCGGGCCGTGAGCATCACGCCGAACACGAGCAGAACGAGCGTGCCGCCGACGTAGATCATCAGCTGCATCGCTCCGACGAACTCCGCTCCGGCGAGGAAAAACAACCCCGCCGTCGCCGCCAGCGAGAAGACCAGATGGAGGGCCATCCGCACCACGTTGGTGGAGGCGACGACCGCGACGGCGAAACCACAGGCGAGCAGCGCGAACAGGAGAAAGAACAGCGTGTGCCAATTGATGGCGGCCAGTGGCACGAGGGCAGCCAGGGGGAGCAGCGACATCACCGTGTCCCTCCCACCGCGATCGCTTCGCCGGATGGCACGGCCGCGGGAGCCGAAACACGACCTGCGGCGCGACCGCCGATCCCCGTGTCTCCGAGCCAGCCCTCACGGACCTCGCCCGCCGGCCGCCGGCTCACGGCAGCGGACCGGACCGCGCCGATGCCGCCGGGAAAGGCGAGCGTCCACAGCATCGCGCCGGCGAACATCGCCGCCGCGATCGGTGTGCAGTACTTCAGGCAGGTGGTCATCACCTGATCGATCCGCAGGCGCGGGAGTGTCCAGCGGACCCACATCATCACCAGCACGCCGAGCGTGGCCTTGCCGAGCAGGTTTGCGATGCCGATCAACCGCGCCAGGTAATGGGCAGTCTCCCCCGAGCCGTCGCTGAGCCCGACGAGCGTCGCCACCGGAACCGGCCCGTTCCAGCCGCCGAGAAACAGGATCGCCGCCAGGGCGCTGACCAGGAACATCGAGCCGTACTCCGCCATGAAGAAGAAGCTCCAGCGGAGCCCGGAGTATTCGGTGTGGAAGCCGGCGACCAGCTCGCTCTCTGCCTCGGCCAGATCGAACGGCGCCCGGTTCACGCTGGCGACGGCGCAGGTGAAATAAACCCAGAACACGACGAACGTGAACGGGTCGTGGAACAGGTACCAATTGGTGAGCCAGCCGGCCTGTTTTTCCCCGATCGTCACCAGGTCCATGCTGCCGGCGAGCATCACCGGGACGACGACGCACATCCCGAGGGGAACTTCGTAGCTGACGACCTGCGCCGCCTCGCGCATCGCGCCGAACAGCGACCACTTCGACGCCGAGGCGTAGCCGGCGAGGATCACGCCGAACACCTCGAGCCCGAGGACCGCGATCACGAAAAACACGCCGACGTTGAGCCGCTGGGCGACGACATCGAACGCGAACGGCAGCGCGAGAAACGCACAGAAAGAAGCGCAGAAGCTGACGTACGGGGCGATGCGGAACAGCACTCCGTCGGCCCCTTCCGGCATCAGGTCTTCCTTGGCGAGGAGCTTGATGCCATCGGCGAGCGACTGCAGCCACCCGAACCGGCCGCCCGTGCGGGTCGGACCGAGCCGGTCCTGGATCCGGGCGGCGATCTTGCGCTCGGCCCAGATGAACACCAGCGCCCCGCCGGCGATGATGTTGAGGATCAGGACAGCCGAGACCAGCGCCGTGATCGACCAGGCGAGCCAGCCGGGCAGACCGAGATTGAGAAGGAAGGCTGCCATCGACCGTCACCCGCACCGCGTGGGGCCAGGGGCCGCCGGTCCGCCGGTGGGCAATTCCCCGGCGAAAACCGGACTTCGTGAAAAATCGCACGAAGTGTGCATGAAGTTCACGGTCTCCACAAGTGGCCGAGAATTCATGCCGGATACGCCCGGGCCGGCGCCGCCCGGGCGTCTCGGCCCATCGCGCTCGACGTCAACCCGCAGGCTCCCCCTCGCAACACGTTTCGCAGATCCGATGGCACGCGCCACAGACGAATTTGGACCGAATCTCGATCAATCCCCCGCCGCACGCCGGACATGCGCCCCATGGAGAAGGAAACCGCAAGTCTTCGGCAGCGCCGCGGTTCGGCTCGGGGCATCGCTCCGCGGCCCCCTGCTCGGGTTCGTTCATCGGTCACCCTTGGCCCCGTCAGCGGTCGATTTCCCCCATCACGATGTCGAGACTTCCGACGATCGCCGGCACGTCGGCGATCAGGCAGCCGCGGCACAGTTCGGCGAGCACGGACAAGTTCGAGAACGAACTCGATCGCGCCCTGGCTCGCCACGGGATCGCACTGCCGTCGCCGATGAGGTAGAAGCCCATCTGACCCTTGGGGCACTCGGTTTCGAGGTAGGCATCGCCCACCGGGAGTTTTTCAGTCAGCTTGGCCGGCTCGCCGATCGTTCCCGGGCACGACGCGTAGCGGTCGATCGCCTGCCTGACCAAGTCCATCGACTGGACGACCTCGATCATCCGCACGAAGAACCGGTGCCAGCAGTCGCCGAGCACCGCATCCGCGGGGACGGGGGGATAGGTGTGGTCACGCGGGTACCGTCCCCCCTTTTGCACGGCCACCTCGAAGGCATAGCCGTCGTACATCGACGTGTAGATGCTCTCGCCGTCGCGGCGCAGGTCCTGGTCGACGCCGCTGCCCCGCAGCACCGGCCCCGAACAGCCGTAGTCGATCGCCAACTCGCGCGACAGCACGCCGATCCCGGCGGTGCGTTTCACGAAGATCGCGTTGGTCGTGAGCAGCGAGTGGTACTCGGCGATCACCGGTGCGAATTGGTCGAGGAACGCCTCGCAGCGCCGCAGCCAACCGGCCGGAAGATCAGCCGTCAGCCCGCCGACGGTGATGTAGCTGTAGGTCAGCCGCGCGCCGCAGGCCTCCTCGAACAGGTCGAGGATCTTCTCCCGCTCCCGGAAGGCGTACAGAAACGGGCTGAACGTCCCGAGATCGAGGCCGTAGGCACCCATCCCGACAAGGTGGCTGGAGATCCGGCCCAATTCCGCGATCAACACCCGCAGATGCCGGGCTTTCTCGGTGACCTCGAGACGCATCAGCTTCTCGACGGCCAGCGCCCAGCCGAGATTCATGTTCATCGCCGCCAGATAGTCCATCCGGTCGGTGTACGGAATCCACTGGCGGGGCGTGAGGTTCTCGCCGATCTTCTCGGCGCAGCGGTGGAGATAGCCGATGTGGGGTTCGATCTCGGAGACGATCTCGCCATCCGTGCGGAGCACGAGCCGCAGCACACCGTGGGTACTGGGATGCTGCGGCCCCATGTTGACGAGCATCTCGTCGGTGCGGACGTCGAACTCGATGATCCGCGGATCGTCATCCACCGAAAGCGACATCGTCGGGATCCTGCTGGCGGGAAAGGGTCGGGGGTGGGACGCGGTCACTTGCCGCGGATGCCGTGGTATTCCAGCGGCATGACATAGTCGCGCCGCAACGGGTGGCCTTCCCAATCCTCGGGGCAGAGGATCCTCCGCAGGTCGGGATGCCCGGTGAACATCACGCCCGAGAGGTCGAAGACCTCGCGCTCGTGCCAATCGGCGGTCCGCCAGATGCCGGCGACGCTCGGCAGCTCGGGAAGACGCCCCGACGCGTCACCCGCCCAGCGCGGCAGTTTCACCTTGACGACGAGGCTGACGCGGGCGTCGGTGCTCCAGAGGTGATAGACGACCTCGAGGTGCGGCTGCCACGAGACCTTCGCCGCCTTCTTCGGATCGGGCTCGAACCAATCGACTGCCGTGATGCACTCAAGCGAGTCGAAACGCACGTGGCGGTTGGTTTTCAGCCAGCGGCACAACTCGGTCAGGCGCTCCGGTGGGCACTCGACCCAGGGGTCAAGTGCCTCGAGGTTGCGCCCGCTCACGACTCCCGGCAGGGCTTCGTCGAGAAGGTCGAGGAACCCTGGCCCTCGGGGGGCCGCCGTGCCACGCTCGCTCATCGCCACCTCGCCACTGCGCCTCGTCGACACACGCCGGGACCCCGTCCGCGGTCAGCTACCGCGCGGGAGATCGTTCCGCGGCAACCGCCCGCACCCAATCGAGATCGCCGCGGTACCAGACGTAGGCGAACCCGGTGAGCAACACCGCGAAGAACACCATCATGTCGCAGACTGCGGCAAGCGCGAGCGTCCTCCCCGCCGTCGCGGTCGACCATTCCGCCGCCGCCTGCGCGGGCGTCGTGCCGTCGCGACGGGCCAGTGCCGCGCGGACCGCGTCTTCCTCAGCCGGCGTCCGATCGGCCGACAGCCGCGGCACTTCGTCGCCTGGCAAACCCAATTCGCGGAGGAGGCCCGAGGTGGCCGCGGTCGGCAGGCCGTCGGCGGTCGCCGTCACGAGCGTCGGATCGGCGAGTTGAGTCGCCTTCCCGAACACGGTCGCCCACGGAAAGAACAACGCGACCTCGACGTCGAAAATGATGAACAGCAGGGCGACGACGTAGAACCGCAGGTCGAATTGGACGAAGCTCGAGCCGATCGTCGGCTCGCCACACTCGTAGACCTCCAGTTTCTCCTCGTTCGGTTCCCGGGGCCGGACGAGCCACCCGACCAGCAGGTTGACGCACAGGAACGCCCCGCCGATCGCGACGAACAGGGCGACGAACCCGGCGATCAGCACGGGATGCATGTTCACCTCAACTCCCTGCCCGCTCTGCACGCGATTTCCGTGGAGACACCGAGGCCGGCGGCCGGCTCGAACGCTTGAACCGACGGGGTCACTGGTTCGGCCCGCCGTGGACGGGTTCGACGATCACCTTCGACGCGGCGACCGCCGTCGGATTGAGCGTCGACCGTCCCCAGGCGACGTCGACGGGAAGCCTGGCGAAGTCGACGATCGTTCCATCCCGACTGTAGCAACTCAGATCGAGCGTCGAGCCCATGAAAATGCAGTCCACTGGGCATGGCTCGACGCACAGCGCGCAGAACATGCACTTCGAGTAATCGATGGTGAAGCCGCTGACGCGGAAACCCTTCCCGTCGGTGACCCGCTCCTTGCCGATGTAGATGCAGTCCACCGGACAGGCTTTCGCACACTGATCGCAGGCGATGCAGGTGGTCAGGTCGTAGCGGTGAAACCCGCGGTAGCGGGCGGCGACCGGCGCGGGGAGTTCCGGATACTCGAACTGCTCCGTGAAGGTCCGCCGCGCCGGGTCATAGGTGCTGCCGAAGACGCGGAACGTGACCAGCATGCCCTCGACGACGGTCCAGATCGCTTGGAACAGATTGCGGAACCATTCTTTCATCGCACACCCTTCGCCACGAACTGTCGGTCGTCGCCGGTCTCGGCCCGTGTCCACCTCGGGGAACGGGACCCGCTGGCCCCCGCGGTCTTTCCGCCAACAGACACCCGACGGGGGACTCTTCCCAACCGGAAGCAGCCGTCGGGACGGAGCGGGGCGGGGTCGCGGCAAGTTGCGGCGAAGTATAGATTCATCGACTCGGTCAGCAAGGCGCCGACCGTGCCGCCGCGGCCCCGCTGCCCCACCTCTCCCGCCAGACGAGCCGTCTGGGGAGACGGCGATCCTGATCGTGCCGATCTGGACGGGTGAGCAACCGAGTCCCCGTCGCCGCGTCGGTGGCCGTTGCCGGTCCTCGACGTCTGGCCGGCTAGTTCCTGTTCAGACGGTCCGTGGATTCACAGCCGACGGGCTGCTTCGAGCCGCCGACACGGCACCGCGACCGCCGTCCACCACGGCGCTCGCCGGGAAACCGCAAACCGATTCAAACACGGCTTCATTCATGATCGCGACACCATCCCGCGTTTCCCACCACCAGGGCTCATTTGCCGAACATCGGACCGAAACCGGCGATTGTGGTCCAGGAATTGCTTGACGGCCGCCTGAGATCCTCTACATTCAGGGTGGCTCATGCTGCGTCTTTCCACCTCCGAGCAGGGGGTGAACTGACCGCCTGACAAGTGCCTCGTGTTTGGCGGCTCGAGGTGTTCGGTCGTCACCGCTTCCCCCCGCGTGGTTCGCGGGGAAGGTGTCCCATGCTCGTCCTGTCGAGAAAAAAAGACGAGTGCATCGTCATCAACAACGACATCACGATCGTCGTTGTTGAGATTCGTGGAGACAAGGTGCGTCTGGGCATCGAGGCGCCAAAGGAGGTGCCGGTCCACAGACGCGAGGTCTTCGAAGCCATTGCGCGTGGGACCGACGCCACGGTCACCGAAGAGGTCCAGGCGGAAGCCGTCCCGGCGGCTGAAGACGCCCTGCGTGGTCCGGCTCCTGATGGCCAGGCGGTTCAGGCGACGGTGCCACCGGTGGGAGAACGTGCGATCGCCGAGAGCCGTTCGGTGCATACCGACGCCGTCCGCTGAGCCGCACTGAAGACTGGCCTTCACGCGGCTGGGCTCATCTCGGGAGTCTCCGGTCGCCTCGCTTGCCGGAACTGCTTCCTGCGGCGACAATCAGATCGGTTTGTGAAGTCGATCGACTGCTTTCGGCCCCGTCGTCTAGAGGCCTAGGACACGGGCCTTTCAAGCCTGCAACACGGGTTCGAATCCCGTCGGGGTCAGTGCCGAACGCGTTGTGACCGATCCGGAGTCGGAGCCGCCAGGAGGACCAGCACGATGCCGACCGATCCCCGTGGCGACCGGTCAGGAGCGGCCGGTGGTCTGGGCGATGGCGGGCTCTACGACGCGGTGCTGCTGGTCTCGTTCGGGGGCCCGGACGGGCCCGACGACGTGATGCCGTTCCTCGAGAACGTGGTCCGCGGTCGCCCCGTGCCACGCGAGCGACTTCTCGAGGTCGCCGAGCACTACCACCACTTCGGCGGCCGCAGCCTGATCAACGAGCAGAATCAGGCGCTGCTCTCGGCCCTCCGCGCCGAACTGGCGAGCCGCGGGCCTCAGCTCCCCGTCTACTGGGGAAACCGCAACTGGCACCCGCTGCTTCCCGACACCCTGAAGCAGATGACCACCGACGGTGTCACACGCGCCGTGGCGCTCGTGACGAGTGCGTTCAGCTGCTACTCGGGCTGTCGGCAGTACCGGGAAAACGTCGCCGCCGCCTGTGCGACCGTCGGTGGCGACGCACCGACGGTCGACAAAATCCGCGTGTTCTTCAACCACCCCGGGTTCGTCGACACGATGGCGGACAACCTCCGCCGGGCGTTGGCCGATCTGGGTGGTCGCGGTGAGCCCGTCACGGTCTTGTTCACGGCGCACAGCATCCCGATGTCGATGGCCGACACCAGCCGATACGTTCCCCAACTCGAGGAGTCGTCGCGGCTGGTCGCCGAGGCGGCCGGTGTCTCCGACTGGCGGCTCGTCTTCCAAAGCCGGAGCGGCCCGCCCTCCCAGCCCTGGCTCGAGCCAGACGTGTGCGACGCGATCCGCGGGCTGGCCGGGGGTGGCGTGTCCCGCGTCGCGATCGTCCCGATCGGCTTCATTTCGGACCACATGGAGGTGCTGTACGACCTCGACACGGAGGCAGCCGACCTGTGCCGTGAACTGGGCGTGCAGATGGTTCGGGTGCCCACGGCCGGCACCGCACCGCGCTTCGTGTCGATGCTCCGTGACCTGATCGCCGAACGGCACTGGCAACTTCCCGACCGTCCGGCCGTCGGAAGGCTTTCGGCCAGTCACGACGTCTGCCCTGCCGACTGCTGCCCCGCTCCCGCAGCCCGTCCGCCGGCGAACCCGACGGGAAGTGGAGAGCGCCCCGCGCGAGGTCCGGGACGATGACCGGGACTCCGTCCGTGACGCCATCGCCCCGCACACCGCGCGAACGCGTTGCGCTCGTCCATGGTTTTCTCGCCAACACGCTGATGCTGGCGCTTCTCGCCCGTCGTCTCCGACACCATGGCTACCAGACGCGGGTATGGGGCTACGGCAACATGTGCTGCTCGATCCTGCGGCACGCTGAACGGTTCGCCACCGAACTGCGGCGAATGGATGCCGACCCCGCCTGCGGCCGTCTGCATCTGGTCACGCACAGCATGGGCTGCATCATCGCCAGGGCTGCTCTGGGGATGTTTCGCCCCTCCAAGCTCGGCCGCTTCGTGATGCTCGCCCCGCCGAATCGCGGCTCCCGCGTGGCCACTGCCGCCGAACGCGTCTTCGGCGGCATCTTCCGTCCGGTCAGGGAACTGACCACCATCCCCACCAGCCTGGTCAATACGCTGCCGATACCACCGGGGCTCGAGATCGGCGTCGTCGCCGCGGCGCACGACCTGCTCGTGACACCGGAGAGCACCCGTCCCGACGTGCATCACGACCACGTGACGTTACCCTGCATGCATTCGAGCCTGCTGTTCCGCCGTGATGCCGCAGAGCTCGTTGCCGGGTTCCTCGCGACCGGGTCTTTTCTGCTGCCCGCCACGGCCATTCCCGAACGGGCGGGTGACGTCGACCGATCACGGCTGCCTGCGCTGGCTTCGTGGTCGCCGCCACCCGGCGTGGGTGAGTCGTCGTGAACCGGACAGCGCGACGCCTCGGCAACTCCACGGTCCACGTCGGGCCGCTCGGCCTGGGCTGCTGGCCCCTGGCCGGCATGACGCGCGGTGGCATCACCGCCGCCGACGCCCGGGCCACGGTGGCGGCAGCGATCGCGGCGGGAATCACGCACCTCGACACCGCCTACTGCTACGGCGAAGCCGGCGAAAGCGAGGCCGCGATCGCGGCCGCGCTGTCCACCCATCGGCGTGCCGACGTGGTGCTCGCAGGCAAGTGCGGGATCCATTGGGAGCCGGGGCGGAAACAGGTGGTCGATGGCCGGCCCGAGCGCTTGCGGCGCGAAGTCGACGAGAGCCTGCGACGGCTCGGGACCGATCATGTGGACCTGCTTTACCTTCACGCCCCCGATCCACGGATCCCGATCGAAGAGTCTGCCGGAACCCTGGCATCGCTGCGGGCGGAGGGCAAGACGTTGGCGGTCGGAGCGTCGAACATTTCGGTCGACCTCCTCGATCGCTTCGTCGCCGTCTGCCCGCTGGACGCCTGCCAGATGCACTACAACATCCTCCAACGCGAGATCGAGGCGGACGTCCTCCCCTGGTGCCGGGCCCGCGGGGTGTCGGTGGTCGCCTACTGGCCGCTGATGAAAGGCCTGCTGACCGACACGATGGCGCGGGATCGTGTTTTTCCCACCACCGACAGCCGCCACAAATACCCGATGTTCCAGGGGGACGAGTTCCAGCGGAATCTCGATTTCGTCGATGCGCTGCGCCCGATCGCTCACCGACTGGGGCGACGCGTGCCGGACATCGTTCTGGCTTGGACCGCGGAACAGGACGGGATCATAAGTGTCCTGGTCGGTGCGACGAATCCCGACCAGGTTCGGGAAAACGCCGGCAGCCTGACGTGCGAGCTCGACGACGAAGCCCGTCAGGCGATCGCGCGGGCCGTGGCTGCACGCGGCGCGGTGGCCTCCCGGAAGCCCGTGTGACCGGGCGGCGGAGCTCCGCGCGAGCGGCCCGCGCGACTCGCCGGGAATTGCCCCCTGGCGACTCGAGCCATCAACGCCGCGCGTAGGCGTCGGAACGCAGGGCCTCGACCGCGGTGAACGATTGCCTCGTCTCGAGGCAGGTGCGGCGGAAAGCCTCCGGGCGGCTCACGCCGGCCAGCCGCAGCACACCCACCGCTCCCCGACGAAAGACGAGGTCACCGGCCGCAAACCACTCCTGGCCGGGTTCCACCTGGACATCGATCGCATCGAATCCGCCGAGATCGACAAACTGCCGAACCGTCGGATTGACACCCTCCTCCACCAACACGCGGCGATTCGTCAATCGATAGCGGGTGAAACGCCACGGCAACCGCATCGACAGGTAGAGCATGAGTCCCAGGGGGATCGTGGCAAGCAGGGCCACTCTTCCGAGAGTCAACGCCCCGAATCCCCCACGCAATCCATACAGCCGACCGAGCATCCTCCCCACGCCAGTCGAGGCAACCGACGGCCAAACGGTCATGACGGTGGTTTCGGTGACCTCGGGAGGCGAGACCCCGGCGATCGGATGCACTGTTCGCGACATACGCCCACACCCCGCAACGGGAGAACTCACGGACCACCGACGACTTCGCTTCCATCGAGGAGGACGACGCCCACACCACCAGTGCTTCGCGCGTCGATCGCGGAAACACAAGCTCAGGAAACCGCGTCGCCGCTGCTCCGATCGGTTTAGCGAATCGTACACCGCCGAGGGGTGCTGCACAGCCACCCGACCCGAGATCGACTGTGCCGTGCACCGGTGTCGATGTCCCCGGCAAGTCGACCGACAAACGAGCTCCGTAAAAAGAAAAAACCCGTTGTGGCTCGGCCGAGCCACAACGGGTTTCGTTCGTTCACGACCGCAACCACGAGGGATGCGTTCGGGCAGTTTTGCTCTCCTTCACCACGGCGGAATCCGCCGGACTCAGGATTGCATGATCTCTTTCGGTGGCACGAACCCAGCCCCTCCCCGAAGGTCGAGGCCAGTACGATCGTCTCCACAATTCTTTGAAACCGTCGCCACCTTCGGGTCACCAAACCGGAAAAACCGGCAGGCTATCCGAAGCCGACGACAGCCACCCCAGGAGTGCCCGAAGGCACCGCGAGGTGTTTCCTTTAGAAAGGAGGTGATCCAGCCGCAGGTTCCCCTACGGCTACCTTGTTACGACTTAGTCCCAATTGCAGAGTTCATCTTAGGCGCCTGGCTCCTTGCGGTTACCTCAGCGACTTCGGATGCCCCCCACTTTCGTGGCTTGACGGGCGGTGTGTACAAGGCTCAGGAACACATTCACCGCGGTATGCTGACCCGCGATTACTAGCGATTCCAGCTTCATGCAGGCG
The DNA here is from genome assembly GCA_016872555.1 of Planctomycetota bacterium. Classification (NCBI taxonomy): domain Bacteria; kingdom Pseudomonadati; phylum Planctomycetota; species Planctomycetota bacterium. The sequence continues at coordinate 7,602 of VGZO01000006.1, read as the reverse complement.
AGTTGCAGCCTGCAATCCGAACTAGGGGCCGTTTTTTGGGATTTGCTCGACCTCGCGGCTTTGCATCCCTTTGTGCGACCCATTGTAGGACGTGTGCAGCCCTAGTCATAAGGGCCATGAGGACTTGACGTCATCCCCACCTTCCTCCGGTTTAACACCGGCGGTCTCTCTAGAGTCCCCGACTTTACTCGCTGGCAACTAGAGACAAGGGTTTCGCTCGTTAAGCGACTTAACGCGACATCTCACGACACGAGCTGACGACAGCCATGCAGCACCTGTGCACGTTGTACCCGAAGGCCTGGCTCGGCTTTCACCGAGTTAATCCGTGCATGTCAAGACTAGGATAAGGTTCTTCGCGTAGCCTCGAATTAAGCCACATCCTCCACCGCTTGTGTGAGCCCCCGTCAATTTCTTTGAGTTTCAGCCTTGCGACCATACTCCCCAGGCGGAGCACTTAACACTTTCGCTACGACTGAAAGGCTATGGAGGACCCTTCAATCAAGTGCTCATCGTTTACAGCCAAGACTACCGGGGTATCTAATCCCGTTTGCTACCTTGGCTTTCGTGCCTCAGCGTCAGAAAAGACCCAGTGAGCCGCTTTCGCCACCGGTGTTCCTCAAGATATCAACGCATTTCACCGCTCCACCTTGAGTTCCGCTCACCTCTGTCTCCCTCGAGCACGGTAGTTTTGAGTGCAATTCCTCAGTTGAGCTGAGGGCTTTCACACCCAACTTTCCGCGCAGCCTACGCACCCTTTAAGCCCAGTAATTCCGAGTAACGTTTGTACGGTTCGTCTTACCGCGGCTGCTGGCACGAACTTAGCCCGTACTTCCTCCTAGAATAGGTCAAACAGAAGGGAGAACCCTCCTGCATTTCCTCCCCTACGACAGCGGTTTACAACCCGAAGGCCGTCATCCCGCACGCGGCGTCGCTCGGTCAGGCTTGCGCCCATTGCCGAATATCCTCGACTGCAGCCACCCGTAGGTGTCTGGGCAGTGTCTCAGTCCCAATGACGCGGGTCGTGCTCTCACACCCGCTACCCATCGTTGCCTTGGTGAGCCGTTACCCCACCAACAAGCTAATAGGATGCAGGCCCCTCCCAAGGTGGAATCACACCTTTGGTCCGGAGACATTATTCGGTATTACCTGCAGTTTCCCGCAGCTATCCCGAACCCTGGGGTAGGTACCTACACATTACTGTCCCTTTCGCCGCTTTCCCCGTATCGCTACGGTTCTCGCTCGACTTGCATGCCTAATCCACGCCGCCAACGTTCACTCTGAGCCAGAATCAAACCCTTCAATTTGTTGGATCATGACCGCACAACTCGCCGGGAAACCCGGTGGGATGCGCGGAAAAGCCTGAGCCCCCGAGGGGGCATTGAAAGGCTCATCTGTCTTCGATCTTGCCGATCCAGAATGTGGCGAACCAAATGGCTCGCCGCGCTCGGATCAGCGCCGGTCACGATCGCGTGCCGGCCGAAACCGAAAGAGATCAAACTGCCGAATTGTCAATGAACGACCGGCGACAGGTCCCGAGGGATCGTCGTCCGGGTGATCCGAGGGTAGCAGGGATTCGGTTCGAGTCAACGGGCGATTTTCCCAATTCCCGCCAAACCGTCACCTTTCACGTTGTTTTCCCAGTCAATTCCCGGAAGAACGGCTCGATCGCGCATGTTTGCCAAGGCGGAACGATCCCTCACGGAGGGCCCGTGGCGGCGCTCGATGGTGATCGATGTCGGCTACGAAGACGTTTCTCCAGTGGACCGCGGAGCGAGAATCGCGTCTGTCCAAGCCTCGGCGTCGGTCGGCATCCGTCCGTGAAAACAGAGCATTTCCCGGGAGATTCAGCGCTCTGCTTCCAGGCTGACGGGAATCTCGAGGCGGCGGCCTTCGCGCTCGACCGCGATCAGCACGGACTCCCCCATCTTGTGGGTCTCGATGGCGGCGAGAAAATCGTCGGCAGTCTGCACCGCAGCACCGTCCACGGCGACGATGAGATCGGCGCCCTGGCGGTCGACCCGCTCGAACTCGGCCACGAAAGGGCCTTGGCGGCGCCGCTCCCGGATCACCTTGAAGCCCCGCAAACCCGCCCGTTCGGCCGGCCCGTCGGGAGTCAGGGCGGCGACCAGCAGCCCGCGATCGGTTTGGTAGACCCGGGCGATCCCCGCCTCCGGTCGGACCACCTTTCCATGCTCGATGAGCTGGGGAACCACCCGGGCCAGCGTCCCGACCGGAATTGCGAAACCGACGCCGGAATGCTGCCCCGTGCGGCTGGCGATCGCCGTGTTCATCCCGATCAGTCGGCTCGAGCTGTCGACCAAGGGGCCACCCGAGTTGCCCGGATTGATCGCGGCGTCTGTCTGGATGATCGACTTGATCGTCCGGCCGCTTCGGGTCGGGAGGGAGCGGTTGAGGCTCGAAATGATCCCCGTGGTCAGCGTCCGCTCCAGGCCGAACGGATTGCCGATCGCGAACACGCGCTGCCCGACGAGCAGGTCGGCGGAGCTGCCGAACACGACCGGCACGAGGGCTTCCGGAGGGGCGTCGATCTTCAGCACGGCGACGTCCGTCGCCGGGTCATGCCCCACGAGCGTCGCCTGATGGTCGCGGCCATCGACCAGAGTGACGCGGATTTCCCGGGCATTCTCGACGACGTGGAAATTGGTGAGCACGTGCCCGCGGGTGTCGAGCACGACCCCGGAACCGGCCCCTTCGGACGGCAGATCGAGGAAAAACAGGCCGCCCTGGGCCGTCGAGCGGGTGGTGATGTTGATGACGCTGCGGTTGACGGCTTCGTAGACCGCGATGTTGGTTCGCTCGTCCGGCGTCAGGACCCGAGGTGGCGCGCCGCCGCCCGGCGGCATCCCCTGGGCCGCGAGCCTCTTCGCCGGCGTTCCGGCCAACGCTGCCGCGACCAGCGTCATGACGGCCATTCCGACGATGCCGCGCCGCATTCCCCCTCTCGTGCCGCAGTGCGTCGTGACGATCATGCCCATTGCGTCCTCGTCGCGGTCGCCGGTCGGGCCGTGACGGCATCGGCGCGCCCCGGTCTCCGCCTGGCAGGGGCTCAGCACAGCCGTTCCCGAAGTCCGCAGTATTGCCGGCTCCGCCGGGAGGGCCAACAGCTTTTCCGCACTGCTCCAGCGGCGAAAACTCCCTGAACCCCGCAAAACTCGGCCATAACGACGTTGGCTTGAACAGACCGACGAAATATGCTTAAGGCCGTTCCCGCTTCCGTAGCCATATCGATTTCGCCGCCCGGAGGGACCATGGCGTACCTTCACCCGATCGGACCGATGCCGCACGACGCGGCCCCTGCCGGCACCGTTCGCACGCGACGTGACGGCGCCCGCCGCCGCACGGTCGTCGGGGCCGCGATCGCGCTAGTCGGCCTCGGCGCCGCCACGGCAGTGCGGGCGGCCGACGCGCCGGCGACCGTGACGTTCGTGGAGCGCTTCCAGCGTGACGAACTGTCGCCCCAGGTGACGGCGGTGGGAATCCGTGGCCCGGCAACGCCGCGGGAGGCCGAAGCGACGCAGATCGTCGTCCTGGTCGACACGTCGGCCAGCCAGTCGGGACCGCACCGCCGGCGGGCGTTGGAGGCCGTCGAGGCGTTCCTCGGAAAGTGCCGCCCCGCCGACCGCGTGTTCCTCGCCGCCGTCGATCTGTCGTGCACGCCACTGTCGAAGCGGTTCGATGGCCCCACCGGAGGCGACATCAAAGGCGCCCTGGCGGCTCTCGGCAATCGCACGCCGCTCGGTTCGACGGACCTCGTCACCGGCATCGACGAGGCAGCGCAGTTGTTCGCCCCGGGCTCGGCACAGCGGACGATGGTGTATGTCGGCGATGGCCCGGGGCTGACGGGCCTGGAGGCCGCCGAGTACCGGCGGATGCTCGACGGGCTGCGCGGCCGTCGGATCTCGTTCTCCGCCCTCGGCATCGGGGCCGACGTCAACTGGACCTGCCTGGCAGCGATCGCCAATGCGACCGGCGGGATGCTCCTCGTGCCCGAGGGCGCCACGTCGCCGGCCGATGCCGGGGCGCGGATGGCGGGGCTGGCAGCCGCTCCGGTGACCTGGCCGGAGGACACGCTCCTGTCCACCAACGCGGCGGATGCCCGCGTGAAACTCCTCCCCGGCGACGCTCCCCCACTCCGCGGAGACCGGGATTCGGTGCTGATCGCCGTCGGCCCGCTCACCGACGCGCGGCTCGAATTCGCCGTCGAGGTTCCCTCCGGCAAGGGGCTGGTGCAGAAGCAGGTGACGCTTGCGCTCCCCGACGCCGAGTCGCGTTCCGACAATGCCTTTCTGGAGGAACTCGCCCGCAATGCCTTCGACTCCGCCGGCATTTTCCTTCCCACGCTCGGCCGTGAAGGTCTCGATGTGGCCCGCGGCGTGATCCGCGGCGAGGCGGCGACGCTGGCGACGATGTCGCGCCAGGCGGAGAGTTCCGGTGCCCACGGATCGGCGCTGCGCCTGGCTTTCGCCGCGCTGCGACGCGATCCCGACAACGCCGAAGCCGCCGTCGTTTTCACCGCCGCGCAGAAGAGCATCGCCGACGGGATGCGCCTCGCACAGGCCGGGCAGCCTCCGGCGGGCGACGACCCGTTCGCGCCGGTCGATCCTCCGGCACCCGCGGAGCGGGCCGGTGACGCTCCCCCCCGCCCCGCCGCCGACCCGCTGCGCATCGAGGAGCCGCGGCAGCCGCTCGGCCGGGACACGGTCGAACTCGAACCGGAGGATCGCCCGGTCGCCGAACCGCTCCCCCCGGCGGGGATCACGGCCGAGCCGGCCGAGCCCTGGATCGAGGATGCCGATCCGGGGGTCGAGGCGCTCCGGCGCCCCACCGCGGCGGCCGGCGAGGACCTCGCCGCCATCACCCGGATGCGGAAGGTTCGCGCCCAACGCCTCGAACAGGAGACAGCCGTCCGGCTGCGCACCGCGCGCCAGACCTGCGCGATCGATCCCGATCGTGCCCGACTCGATCTCAAGGAACTGCAGCGCGTCGTGCTGTCGTCGGACGATCTCGATCCGGCGGTCCGTGACCGGCTCAACCGCCAGATCGAGATCGGGATCCGCGATGCGATCGTCCGCGCCCGGTCGAAGGCCGAGCACGACCTGGCCGCCGATCGCAACCGGGCGATCGCCCTGGAACGCGCCCGGCTCGACGGGGAGCTGCGGCGCCGCGAAGAACGCTTCAAGCAGCTCACCGAGCGCTACCACGCGCTGGTGGAGGAGGGGATCCGGGTCGGCTTCCAACGGCCCACCGACGCCTTCACCGAGGCCGAGCGGGTCGTCGGCAAGGAGATGGGCGAGGAGGCCTCGTGGCTGTACGCCAACCGCGGCATGCCGATGGCGGCCCGCGAGGTGGCGGTGACTGCGCCGCTCGTGGCACGGATTCTCGACTACCACGCCGAGAACACACGCGTCCGGCGCGACCAGCAGCGTGGGTTCATGGACTCGCTCCACCTCGCCGACGTGGCGGCAATCCCTTATCCCGACGAGCCGCCGGTGATCTACCCCAGCGCCGCGCGCTGGCAGGAGATCACCCGGCTGCGCGAGAAGTACAAGTCGGTCGATCTCGCCAATCCGGGCACCGCCGAGCAGACGATCTACGACGCGCTCGACAAGCCGGTCGAGAGCTTGGATTTTTCCGAGACGCCGCTGCGCGACGTGATCTCGCAGCTCCAGGATTCCCAGGGGATCCCGATCCAAGTCGACAACAAGGCCCTTGAGGAACAAGGTTTCGACCTCGACGCCCCCGTGACGCGCAGACTCTCCGGGGTGTCGCTGCGCTCGGCGCTGCGGCTGATTCTCGGTGACCTCGACATGACGTATCTCGTGAAGGACGAGGTCCTCAAGATCACCACCAAGGAAAAGGCGGCCGAGGAACTGATCGTGAAGGTCTACCCTGTCGCCGACTTGGTGATGCCGCTGAACGCCGCCGGCGGCGTCAACCCGTTTCAGGGTGGCGGTGGCATGGGGGGGGGCATGGGCGGCGGCATGGGCGGCATGGGCGGTGGCATGGGTGGCATGGGTGGCGGCATGTTCCAGGTCTCCGATGCCAAGTCGCGCATCGGCATGCGTGAGAAGAAACCCGACACCACCGGAACGCCTGCTCCCCGGAAACCCGCCGCGCCGGCTCCCGCTGCCGGAACCGAAGCCGACTCCGCGACCTCGGGCGCCGGCGTCGACAGCCTCGGGCTTCCCGAGCGCATCGTCGAAGCGGCCGACATCACCGCCGCGGTCGCCGGCTACCTCCACGACGGCGATCGCGCCGACCTCGGTGGCCGGCTGGCGCGGCTGCGGATTTCCGCGGCGGAGCTGGGACGCAAGGGGCGTTTCGACCGGGCGGCCGACCTGATCGCCGCCGCGATCGCCGCCGGCTCCCCCGAGCCGTGGATGTACGAGTCGCTCGCCCTGGCGCTCGAGGCTGCGGGCAAACCGACCGCCGACGTCGAGCGGGCGCTCCTCTCGAGTGCCGACTTCGCCCGATCGCCGACCGAGTTGCTGGCTCTCGCCAACTATCTGGCACGGTTCGGATCGAATCGCCAGGCCCTCCGGCTGTGCCGCCAGGTGGTGCGCGTCGACCGGGCCAACCGCGAGGCCTACGCCCTGGCGATGGCGCTGGCCGCCAAGGACAAGGACGATGCAGCGCTCCGCTGGGCCTGTGCCGGGGTGCTGGCCCACGAGTGGCCCGCCGCCCAGCAGGAGGTGCCGACGCGGGCGGCCCGGCTGGCGAAGGCGGCGATCGAGCGGCAGCGGAAGGAGGGACGCGGCGACGAGGCTGATGCGTTCGCCGCCGATATCGATGCGGCGCTGGTCCGCGACGTGGAACTCGAGTTCTCCTGGAACGGCGATGCCGACATCGACGTCGTCGTCGAGGAACCGGCCGGGACGATCTGCTCGGTCGCCAGCCCGCGGAGCATTTCCGGCGGCACGCTGCTCGCCGACCTCGACGCCGGCCCGGATCGCGACAACGGCACGCACCGCGAGCGCTACATCGCCGCCGAGGCGTTCCCAGGCCGTTACCACGTGCTCGTCCACCGCACCTACGGGAAGGTGGCGGCCGACACCGTGACGGCCGAGTTGATCCTGCACCGCGGCACGGACCGCGAACAGCGGTTGCGCCGGCAAGTTCCACTGGGTGCGGACGACACGGTGTTCTCGATCGACGTCCCCGACGGCCGCAGACGCGAGCCGCTGCTGGAGGCGCAGATCGCCCAGGACTTCGCCGCCCAGCAGGACATCAGCCGCGCGGTCCTCGCACAGCAGCTGGCGGGGATCAACGATCCGGCGCTGGCGGGCTCGATGTCGCAGGGGCGCGGCTCGGCGCCCGGCGGTGAATCGTCACCGTTGCTGCCGTTCACCCGCGGTGGCGCGGCCGGGTATCAGCCCATCATCTCGACGCTTCCCGAAGGCACCAACCTTCAGGCGACGGCGGTGGTGTCGGCCGACCGGCGCTACGTTCGCGTCTCGGTGACGCCGCTGTTCTCCGGTGTCGGACAGGTGACCACGTTCAACTTCGCCGGCGGCGGTGCGATGGGCACCGGCGGGATGGGTGGCGGTGGCATGGGCGGCATGGGTGGCGGTGGCATGGGCG